>JANXMQ010000244.1 GCA_025354565.1 Akkermansiaceae bacterium | reverse complement strand
TGGCTCGCCAGCATGAACACCCTATCAAGTGTTTGATGAACGAGGTCGCCAAGGTCTGTAATTCCGGGTCGGGTATTACCCTAATCACCGACCGGTCGGTTAATACCCCCCAAACCCGACCGGTCGTTCAATAAGACTGTTGGGCAAAAATATGGAGAGTCCCACTAAGACCTGTAGAATCTGCGGACTCTCTCGACCCGCATCCGAGGACTTCTGTCCATCATGCACGGCACCGCCACCTGTTACACCTCGTAGGCCACGCAGTAGCGAATCAGCCGTTGATACCTGGCTAGAGACAAGATTGGGCGGCGGACCAGAGAATCCGACTATTGACGAGATGCGGGCAGCATTGGCAGAGCTGGACACACCTGACATGGAGCACCCGAGTTCTTGGCTCTCTGACGAGGATGACTGGGTTCTGGATGTTTACGAGAGCGGCTTGGTGATCTTATCCAGCGCTGGCGAGGAAGTCTGCAAGCGCGAAGGAATCTCCCGAGAAGACGCGCTTCAATTGTGGCTGCTTTTGCAGCGTGGACAACGCGACGAGATCAGCCAAAAACTAGAAGCCTAACAAGCCGCGTCGTGGCAACCCCTACCAGCCGCCCTGTTTACATGCTCTTCCGTAGTTTCAACCTCAACCCTGTGATCGACACTCGCCCTCACTGGTAGGGGTGCACGCGCTCATCGTTAGGCAGAATACACCTTATGGACCGGTCTAAAGGCGCAACAATCAGCACTCTCGGTGGATTGATCCTGTATCTGAGTGCTTACTTCATCCTTATGGAGCCCGAGCCAAGCTACGATATTGATACAGGTGAGCGGGAGTTCGGTTCGTCGCTCCGATTTGGAACTTGGCAGCGTCTGCCGTATGACATTTCGATTTATGGTAAGTCTGCCCACTGGACGAACTACCTTTTCTGGCCATTGGACATGGTTCTTCGCCGCAACTGAATACTTCCCCACGTTAAGTACAACTTCCCTAAGTACAACTTCCCAGACAAAAAGAAGCGCGCTTCGCTCTGTGAGTCCAGCGTCGCCGTGCCACCACATTTGACGTTTGCCAAAGAAATACACATGACAAAAATACTTGAATCACTCTTGCCCATAATCGGCCTTCTGATCGTGGTTGCGATCATTATGGGCATTCTCAAGGTTATCTTGAAGAGCAAGAAGACTGGCGGCACGAGCTTTCCTTATGAAGCGATTTCGCACTTATTTACACCAGCCGAGCGGTCATTTCTTAATGTGCTCGATCATTTGATTAGTTCAGATTACAGGGTTTTCGGCAAGGTGCGCGCCGCTGATGTCATGCAAGTTACCAAGGGAATAGGTCGTGGCGCTTGGCAACAAGCATTCAACCGAATCCAGAGTAAGCATTTTGATTTTGTCATCTGTCGCGCATCGGACTCCGCGATTATTCTTTTGATCGAGCTAGACGATAAGTCACACAACAACTCCAGCCGAGTTGAGCGAGACGCATTCGTTGAGCAAGCAGCAGAAGCGGCAAGCTTACCACTCTTGCGAATCCGCTGCCAGAGAAGCTACCAACCAAGCGAGATAGCCTCTCTGCTCAAGCCGCACCTCCCTAATATAGACACGGCGAACAAGACGCCCCATCCAACGGCGGGTAACATTACAACTTCCCAGACAAAAAGAAGCGAATAGCGTGAAACGAGCCATTTCCATCCTCGCTCTGGCTCTACTCTGCTTCGTGAGCGGATGGGTGGCCGCGTGTTTCCGCGTACAACGACAGGCGAGCCAACGTTTGGCTTATATGGGTGAGCAACAAGCCGAGGCGATCGCGAAGGTGCGCCAACGGATTTACGGTTCCAACTATTTTCACCAGAAGGGCATCTCCCCTGAGGATGACAGACGTTTGGAACAATTTAAGCCTTCCGACAGCAAGGGATCGATCATCATGTCTTACGTTGGAGGCCTTGGTGGTGCTGATGTGCAGCTTCAGGTTCACGCCGATGGAGGTATTTTCGTGATCGATCACGGAGTTGCGCGCAATGTTGCCACCTTGGACCAGGCACGTTGCGCAACCTTTTTTAGACGGGTGATTACGAGTGGCCTGTTGAACTTTTCCGATGAGGTGATCGAGATCAAGCGCGACTTGGCTCGTCCAGATTCAACCACCCTTCAGTATGATGCACCGTCCACAGAATTTCGCATTCACATACCAGAGCTCGATGTTGACAAAAGGATCGCCATCGAGGCGCAGGTGGAACTGCTGAACTTTCCAGACATTATCGAATATCAACTTGCCGCATCACTCGAAAAAGAAATTTTGAGCTTCATCCCGAAGGACGATCCCTACTGGAAATGACCCAACAAGATTACAATACAACTTCCCAGACAAAAAGAAGCGTGACAGTGACCCGCCCCGGATGATTTCCCACCGGGCGGCGCAGTGGGGATTCCACCATCCCGCCCCGGCCACCGGGGCCTTGATATCCGCGAGACCATCCCACCCGGAAATGCCCCGCCAGAATTTCCTGATATACACACGCGGAATTCAAAAATCCTTGTGAAATCAACGAATTCTGACCAGCCTGCCGCAGATGAATTGTCTGGATATCACTGCCGGACATGATACGAACTCGACTGTTCGCCAATAATATGAAGATCCTCGGCTTATTACTATTCGCGCTTGCGACCACACGAGTCTTTGGGGCGGATCAAATTGGAACCCACTACGACCTATCCAAAGCAGTCGCGCTCGTTGCCGTTGAAGAGGAATACGGAGGAAAGGATAGAGAGGTGCAGCATTTTGTTCCACTAAAGACGAAATTCACAGACGCAGTAGAGGTGTCGAAGTTGTGCAAGGCGATTGAGGGAGCTGAAGCTGTTGAGGCCGGTCAAGGCCCTTTTGTGGGGCACCTCTGTCACTTTGTGATGATTGGTAAGGATCAGGAGATACTTGGGATGGTTTCGATTCTGAATTTCAATTGTCTTTGCGATATTCATGCAGCTCATCGGGACGCTGAAGGAAGGATAATTGCTGACTACGGGAAGTTGGCGTTTGGCTTCACATCCCGAGATTTAGCGCGAGCGTTTTATGACGCGCTCAAGCAGAACGACCCAGTCTACATGAAGGAATTATCTGCTAGTTACGCTGAGCATGGCAAAACGGTCGAAGGTCTTCTCTTCGGCAAAGAGCTAGGCGAACAAGGCGGCACTGGGCAACCCGCTACCCGCCTTGAGTCAAAGTCGGACGGTAGCGACAAACCTCAACCTGAAGCGGAGGGGCGCTCCCGGTAGCGGTTGCCAGGCCTCGACTGTTCGCCACAGAATCCTCGCCCAATGAAGAAGATGAGAACCGCAATTTCACTCTTCGGCGTCTTAGCCATCCTCGGTGGTGGATCGACTCTCCTTTCTTCCTTCATTACGTTTCACCCGAGCGCTCAACAGGCCGCCGAACGTTTTATTATAGCATCGTTTGTCGTATGGGCAGTTTGTGCGATCACCACCTTTTTCCTCAGCTTGATGGTAGTTCCGCTCTCTGACGATGGTGACATACCTGCCGCCAGACAAATCAGAAGCCGAGGTTTGTGGCTATCTCTCCCGCACCTGGCCGTTCTCTTATTTTTGCTTGTCGCGAGATTGCTGATCGCCAGAGATATTGCCGCTATGGGCGGACATTAGTGCTGGTAGTAATCCGACAGGTTGCCACAACAGAAGAGAATGAACACGGGCGAACCATTACAACTTCCCAGACAAAAAGAAGCGCAATGGAGCTTTTCCAACGGGTCTGACTTTCATAGAGTTTGTCGAGCAACAGAAGAAAGAGTCCTAACAAGTCGTCGCGCACCAACGGGCCATAAGCTCCTCAATCACTTTTCAATCTCCTTTTCAGTCGCGCCCGTGGGCGGACATTTTACGTTGCGACTCAAATCTATTTCAGCGAAAACTATAACAAAAGTAACCATGAAAACATTTTTGCTGCTTCTAGTCCTGACATCGGCACTTGGAATGTCCGGCTGCGTGACATCGCGTATGTTCAGTGAGGGCCCGACCACGAAGGTCAATCTTGCAGGCTGGCACAATCTCGAAGTCGGCATGACCAAAGAACAAGTGATTTCACTGCTTGGTAACGCCCCCAGCAAATCCGTTCCTGAGATCATGAAGGAATCAGGAAAGACTATATATTTCCCAGAGTTTTGGGAATACAATTATACTTCTGGATTAACGCTTATTCCTCAGCCACATCCAAAATCTTATCACGTTTACTTCGACAAGCAGGGCAGGCTTGCAAACTGGGGAGGCCCGGAAGCGACGGGTAAAGATAAAAAATGAGTCCGCCATCGCCGAATCGGGTCGAGGTGACGGGATTGCGCCCGTTACCCCTCCCACACTACCGGACATGCGGGTTTGACTACGTTCCCCCGTCCATGCGGTCAGGCTTCGCGGTTTTTTCTGAGCCGCTACAGCGGCCATGGCATTGCATCCGGCGGTTCCTATCAGCATGACAGAGGGACACGCCATTAGTCATGATTAGTCATGGGGTGGGCAGGGCGGCGTGGGGGAAATAGGTGATTTCGCAGGCGCGGGCTTGCGGTGGCGGATGGGGACGCTAGGGTTTTGGAAATGAGCCGCCGGTCAAGAAAACGCAAGGTCGCAGGAGAGAGTCGCTGGCTGGGGAAGGCGGTGGTGGGCTTGTTGATTTTAAGCGTGATCGTCATCGTGGTGGGTTATGGGATGCTGCGGAGCTATTTGCACAGCGATGCGTTCCGGAAATTTCTCTCCGCCGAGGCGAGCGAGACGGCGGGCGTGACGGGGGAGTTCGCGCCATTTGATTGGGATGGCCTGGCGGTGGAGACGGAATCCTTCGAGGCGACGGGCACGGGCTTGGTGACGGCGGTGCGGGCGGACGGCCTGCACACGGAGGTGGGCTTGGGCGGGGTGCGGCGCGGAGTGTGGGAAATCCGGGGGTCCAGCTTGCGGCGCCTGGAAGTGGCGGTGGATGCGAGGAAACCGCTGGATGGAGCGGTGGCCGCGGGGGAGCCGATGAAGGAGCATTTGAAAACGAAACGTCCGGCCTGGTATCCGAATGAAGCGGAGGTGCAGGGCCTCGACGTGCGTGAACTGGTGGTCAAGGCGATGCTGACTGAGGGCTTGGCGACCATCACAGGAATGAGCGTCCATGCCGAACAAGCGGGGGGCAAGGACGCCTACCGGGCGGAGATCGAGGGCGGGACGGTGCGCTTGCCCTTCGGCATTGTGCCGGACCTGCGGATCGACCGCGCGCACCTGCGCTACAAGGACGATCATGTTTTCCTGACGGATGCGACGGTGGCGGCGTGGGCGAATGGCCGCGTGCAGGCCACCGGCGAGTGGGACCTGAAGGCCAAGCGCTTCGCCGTCACGGGCGATGCTTCGAGCCTGAAGTGCGAGGACATTCTCAACCCGGATTGGGCAAAACGCCTGACCGGGGATGTGACCTCGGATTTCAACTTGGAAAATGATTCGGGCACGCCGGAAGCCAGTGGCAAGCTGACGATCAAAAATGGCATGCTCACCGCGCTGCCGATGCTCGATGCGCTGGCTGCCTACGCCGATACGCGCCGGTTCCGGGTGCTCACGCTCAGCGAGTCGCATACCGACTGGCATTGGAAACAAGGCGAACTCACGCTCAGCAAGCTGGTGCTCGCGAGCGAGGGCTTGGTGCGCCTGGAAGGCAACATCACCATCCGTGGCAAGGCGCTGGATGGTCGGTTCCGCCTCGGCCTGGCCCCCGGCACGCTCGCGACGATCCCCGGCGCGGAAACGGATGTGTTTTTGGCCGGTGAACGTGGCCTGCGGTGGACGACCCTGCACCTCACCGGCACGCTCGACGATCCCAAGGAAGATCTCACCGACCGCCTCCTCGCCGCCGCCGGCATCCGGATGTTTGACCAAATCCCGGAAACTGGGGAGAAAGTGATCAAATTTACCCACTCCTTGCTCGGCGATCCTTCTCCGCAGACCATCGAGAAGGGCGAGAAAATCATCGAGAAAGGCACCAAAGCCATCCGCGAAGTCACTGGCATTCTCGACGGGCTGCTCGGCGGCGGCACGCCAACTCCGCCTCCCGCTCAGGACAACCCGGAAAAGCAACCGCAATGAGCCCCCGGATTTCCCTCATCATCCCTGCGCACAATGAAGCGGCGTTCCTGCCTGCTTGTCTGGCCGCCGCCGCCCTCGCCGCTGCGGAGATCGACTCGCCGGTGGAAATCATCGTAGTGCTCAACCGCTGCACCGACGCCACCGAGGAAATCGCCCGTCAGCACGGCTGCCGGATCGTCAATGAGGATGCGAAAAACCTCTCGTTGATCCGCAATGCGGGAGTGGCCGCCGCCACCGGCGAAATCATCGTCACCTGCGACGCCGACAGCCGGATGCATCCCGGCAGTTTTCAGGAAATCCTGCGGCGACTCGATTCGGGAAAAGTTGTCGGCGGCGGCGCGATGGTCCTGCCGGAACGCTGGTCCCTCGGCATCATCGCCAGCGTTTTCGCCATTCTACCGTATCTCGCCTTCTGCGGCGTGAGCTTCGGGCTGTTCTGGTGTCGTAAGCGGGATTTCGAGGAAATCGGCGGCTTCGATTCACGTTTCGTCTCCGTCGAGGATGTGGATTTCGCCCGCCGCCTGAAAGCGCACGGTCGCCGATCCCGACGCGGTTGGGGCACGCTGCTTTGGAAGCCGCTGGTCACATCCTGCCGGAAATTCGACCAATTCGGCGATTGGTATCTATTTCGCAACCCCGCTTTCGTCCGCAAAGTCTTCCGCGGCGACGACCGTCAGGCCGCAGACAAATTCTGGTATGATGTGCGGTCGGAGTGAAAAATCGCTGCCATCGGGTTTTTCTGCTTTCTCCAATATCGACAGTTCTGTCACAACTCACAGGTTGATGTGTGGACTGGGTAAATCTTTATTTGCGTGTTCACGTAGCATTGGCACGTTCTGTGCCTGCATTCCTAGCAAGGATCCTTTCCATTTCGTGATTCCCCCTCCCCAAGCCACCCTCTTTCTGAAAAAAAACGCCTTCACGCTTGTCGAAATGGTGGTTGTCATGGTGATTCTCGTCATCTTGATGACCGCTGGCGTGAGCCTCTTGAACGGCACTGGCAGCCAATCACGCCGGGCGGGAACGGACCTACTCTCCGGCCTGATCGAACAGGCTCGGACCATGGCGGTCACTTCCCGCAGCACGGTGGTTCTGGCGATTGCCGAGCCCGGAGATCCACCATCGACGGACGAGCGCTGCCGCATCGGATTGTTCAAAATCGCCAAGGATTGGCCAAGTCCTGCAACGCCGCCATTGTCTCTCGATGGTGTGCTTGCGACGCGCTGGCAAACTTTGAATACGGGCATCGTCCTGATCGGCGGCAATGTGGATGGCGTCGCCAACCCGCTGGACCAAGCGCAAATCGAGATCTCCTACACCGCAGGCGGCAAGACCGTGAAAGGCCAGTTTCATGTCCTCGCTTTCAACTCTCGGGGCGGGTTGATTTATCCGGCCGGCTCCACACCGGTCGGAATTCGGGTGGCCGAGGGCGGATACCGTGGCACCCCTCCGGTGGCGACCGCAAACCTCCGTGCCGGACAGAAATCCCCGACTGAGAACCAACTGAAAATCGGGCGCGTCATCGCCCGTTCCTACCGCATCGATCCATGACCCTCACCGCACCATCATCCGCGCGGAGCGGTTCGTCGTTGATCGAGACTGTAATCGCGATGGGCGTGCTTGCCGTGGCGATCCCCTTGGTCTTTGGGGCCTTGGCGGAATCGGGGAAAAGCACGATGTCCTCCGTCTTGGAAACCCGCAGCGCATGGATCGTGCCGGCTTGCATGGACGAGATCCGGGCATCCCGCGATGGGCGGCCACAGTTTTTCACCGCCACGACCGCTGGCCAGGCATTTCCACCCATCGGCGATGTCTGGGCTCTCGTCTTTTCGCCCGAAGGCAAAGCGCTCGGAAAAATCACCAAGTCGGTCTATGACAGCGGGACCAAGGATTTCAACGGCCAACCCGTGCGCTACATCGCAACATTGAGTGCGACCGCGATTGTTCTAACGAATGCTGAGAACACATTGAAGCCAGGCGCACCACCGATGATGCGAGGCTCAATTTCCCTGGAATACCCAGCTGGTGCCCCGGCGGCCAAACGCCAAAAGCTCGGATTCAATACCCGCCTGCCATGAAATTCGCCCTCCAACGCAGTCGCGGCTTCTCTCTCGTCGAGCTGTTGTTCTCGATGATCATCGGCTCAATGATTCTGATTCTAGCGGCGACGATGCTCAGCAGCTCGGGCGATGGCTACGAACGCATCGGCGGCACCGTGTCTGTCGAGCGCGAGGCCCGGATGCTCATCACGCAACTCGCGGCGGACTTCGCAACCGGCACTTTTTACAAAGACGAGCTGATTACCAAATCCACTGCCACTTGGCCGGTAGATAGCCTCGGATTTCTCAGTCTTCAACCCGCCCAAGCCCAATCCGACGCCGGGCGCATCGGCGACCTCTGCGCGGTGAATTATTATATCAAGGATCTGACGATCAGTGGCAAAACCGTCCGCTGCCTGATGCGCGGACTCCGCGAAAGCAACGACACCTTCAAGGCCGTCAAAGATGACAAGGTTCCTTCGCTGCTCACCGCCAATGTCACGCTCGACGAGCCGGTCGCCTTCGGCGTGGTCTCTTTCGAGGCTCGTCCTAAAGCGCTCGACGCCGGCGGAGTCTGGATCGACTGGGTAAAAAATAACACAATCGGCCCCGAGGCATTTGAGGTTAAACTTATCCTAGTCCGTCGCAGCCTCGTCGGGAAACTCACCCAGCCAGCCGATTGGGACGGCGCTGGCAGTTCTGGCCAACTCCTCGGCCAAGTGGCAAAGGCGGATACTAACAAAAATCTCGAAATCTACAAAGCCACCCTGCGTTTTGGATATCATGTTACCCCGTAATTCACACCAGCGCCCGCAGACCGCCGCAGGATTTACCTTGCCGGTGGTCCTCGTTGTCGTCGGCGCACTGCTCATCCTTGCTGTCGGTGTGCTTCTCGTCGTCGGCATCGAGCGCAACACCGCCCGCTCCTTTTCCGACCGCCAACGCGCCGAACTCGCCGCCCGCGCCGGACTGGAAGACCTCCGTGGCATCCTCAATACGGAGGCCGCCAATGACGATTTCCTGATTCTCCAATCGAC
>JANXMQ010000239.1 GCA_025354565.1 Akkermansiaceae bacterium | reverse complement strand
GGGGAGATTCTTGCGGCTGAGCGGGGCGGACATGGGGGGAGATTGAACATCGAAGGCCCAACATTGAACATTGAAATAAGAGGCTCAGTGTTTGGCAGGGAGCCGGAGGACTTTGATGCCGGGGATGGTGTCAAAGTGCGGGTCGCGATGCACGAGGATGAGGCCCGCCGCGTCGGCGACTCCGGCGATGAGGGCATCGGCCAAGGGTAGCCGACCCGGTGCGGCATTTCGCATTCGGATCGCAGCAAGGCAGGACTCGGCGTTTACGGGCAGGAAGGTCGTCAGGCTGACCGTGTATTGTAAGAAGGCATTTTCACGCACTTCCACTTCGGACGACAGCTCACGCAATCTTGCATCGAGTTCGACCCAGGAAGGAGCCGCAAGAGCCACGACGCTTGGTCCTTGGGCAAGCAGGCTTTCCACTTCTTCTGCGCCGGGTTCATCGAGGTAGTGGGCAAGAATGGCGGAGGTATCGAGCAAATGAGTCATTTGAGGTGGGTGGCACGGATGGATTCGTCAGCATTTCGCTCCGCGAGCAAGGCGGCACTTGGGTCTTGTCCCGGTTTGAGGAATCGCTTTCCAGCTCCGCGCAAGCTAGCCGCGATGACTGACGGCTCTGGCAAGACAATGCAGCGGATTTCATCGGGCTTGGAAGAGAGCTGCCAGTCGATCCTGGAGCCGCTCTTGAGACCGATACGATTGGCGATCGCTGCCGGGATGGTGATTTGATTTTTTCCTGTGACTGTCGTAATCATGGGTAAAAAATTATTCCATGCAGATTTACCAATCAAGGAAAATGCCTAAAAATGCTGTTCGCAGTTGCGACTGAAATGCGGCATTTTTCCGCCATGAATATGCTGACCCTTACGCCAACTGCCGCCCGGGGCAATCTTTCCGAACTGCTGCGTCGGGCGCTCACGGGTGACGATATCGGCATCGTGGTCGATGGAAAAATCGTCGCCCTTCGCCCGGTCGCGGTGGAGTCCATGGACTACGCGATGCGTGAATACGGCGCGACGGCTGCGGAGTTGGATCAATTCGAACAACGAACCCATGGCCAAATCGAAAAAGCCCGCAACGAAGGCAAGCTCCACGACTTCACCGGAGACATCGACTGCTCTTCTTGAAGGCAAGGGTCACTGACGAGCTACTTTAAATTCTGCGCTCCAAATCCAAGTCTGAGCGTCAGGAAATCGGCGACGCGATCAATCAGGTTCTTGAGAGCTGGGGCCGTCCGCACGGGCATTCAGGCATCGGGATTCGCCGCCTCACCAAAACCATTTTCGAGTGCCGGGTCAGCTTGAATGACAGGTTGGCTTTCGTGTTCATCGCGACACCGCCGGAACTGGTTTTCTTCTTCATCGGCAATCACGATGAGATTCAGAAATTGATTCGATTCCAGCCGATGAAAACAAAAGCATCTCAAAACGCCCACCGTGGCAGCTACTTCCGCGATTTCCTCGCCGGGGAAGGTGCCCTTCCCGAGGTGGAAGTGCTGGTGCTCAAGCGCGTGGTTTTTCTCCAACTCCAGCAGATCCTTGAGCAAGAGCACGTTACCAAGACCGAACTGGCATCTGGGCGCGGGCAAGGAGGGGCGATCTCCGAATCGCCCATGCCAATGGGTGGCCTAAGGCAAAAGCGCATTCGCTCCCATTATCGACCAACCATTGGCCCCGGCGGATCGGAGTCCGCCGCTCCATGGTGATCACCAATTTTAGTTACATGTCCAGCCGGGCCTCGCTGGACCGGATGCTCGATCCTTCAAGCCCATCGCTCACACTGGCCAACCTCGGAAAAGCCGCCGCCGCTCTCGGAAGGAAGGTGGAACTGCGCTTCGTGCCTGCTTGATGTTATGCCGTGAGCAATGACCCCATCCTCGAACCCATTCAACTATCTGAAGAATTTGACAGCAAGCCAGCTAACCAGTAAACTTTCCGCATGAAGACCACAATTGATTTACCCGCCGATCTGGTTAAGGAAATGAAGTTTCTGGCGGTTCATGAGGGCCGCAAGCTCAAGGATGTCGCAGCGGATTTGCTGAAACGGGGACTTGGTTCTGAAAATTCTTCCCCGTCCGTTTCCTCCCTGAGGAAAACTACGACCAAGCTGCCCTTGGTTCCATCGACCAATGCCGTGCCCGCCACACGGATGAGCACGGTGGAGTTGCTCGCACTCGAACAAGAAAACCGGCGTCAGAGAGATCCCTGCGGTCTCGGCTTGGCAGATTGCCTGCTCGCGGCCCCTACGGGTGCGCTCCCGATGACTCCTGAGCGGATCAAACAGATACTCGAGGAAACTCCATGAGCTGGCTATTGGACGTGAATTTACTGCTCGCTAGCCGCTGGACCACTCATGCGGATCACGCGGCAGTGCGCGCATGGTTGGACGAGCAACCCGAGTTTCATACCACTCCCATCGTAGAGCTTGGGTTTATGCGCGTGAGCCTCAGTCCCGGCTACTCCGCCTCATGGCAAGATGCCCACCGTTCGCTGATCAGCCTCTATTCCCGCCCGGCCCATCGCTTCCTTGCTGATGATCTGAGCGCCACCGATTCGCCCGAATCCTCTTACAAGGACACCACTGACGCGCACTTGGTTCGCCTCGCTGTCCGCCACAGCCTCAAACTCGCCACATTGGACATGGCGCTGCTCGCGAAACCTTGGGCATCCGGTCATGCGCTCAACCCGATCCTTGAAATTTCATGAATTGCCCAATATGACCGAGGAAATAGCCGCAGCCGCTCTCGGTCAGAAAGTGGAACTGCGTTGATGTGTCCGTGAGCTACGACTCCATTCATTTACGAGCCGCTGCGGCTGCGATGTATCCAGCAAAGGTGGCCACAAAGCTGTTTAATCCGGTCATATCTTCAAAGTCAGTGAAGCGCCCGTCTTTGATCGCCGAGCGTGGTGTGGCCAGCGAAGCGGCGGCAGTATAGAGCTGTTCATGCGTCATTTTCCTGCATAGCAGATGATAGCGCTCAAGATACGAGGCGTTTTTGAATTCAGAAAAGACGGGGAAATGCGGTGAGCTGTCTTTTACTGGAGAGCGGGATTGCTCGACATCTTCCACCAGCATGAGCCAACCGAGGAATGGCCTTGGTATATCGCCGAAAGCGCGTTCCCGATAGGCTGTCCAGAAATCATGCGCGGTGCCAATGGCCTCCTCGGCGCGGTTGTTGCAGTTGTTGCCGAATGAAGGACCCACTTGTGATTTGAATTCCATAGCGGCAACAAGAGTGGGGCCATTCATGACGATCATGTCCCATAGTTTAGTGGGGCGGAAGAAGCCGGGCAAAGTAAGTGCTTTTCTCTGTAGGTGTATGGTCGCGTGCTTCAGTCCGTTGCCGCGAGTGATGTCCTCCATCAAGGCGATGAAGCCGTCCATATTACGTCCCCCCGTCACAGCGGAACGCTCACCTTGATCGACCTTACCTGCAGAAATTTGCTTCGTCCGCGCTAGGTCACGTCCGATCCAGAAGGCTTTCACCGCTTGCTTTGTCTTTGCTTGGTAGTTGGCGAGGTAGAGTCCCATGGTTGGTTTATTCGGTAAGTTGCTGGAATTCTTGCTCGGTAAGACAAAAGGCATTCATGATTGCTTGTTGGATCGTGTTGATAGCAATTTCGCCCGTTTGCTGAGAAAGTATCTGTTGAGCTTCGAGAGGAACATCTGCCCATTTTGGCAGTCGTATCCTACGCAGATATTGAGCTTGGAACCGCAGACAGCCGCCGCGCATCTTTGTGGAGTAAGCCCGCACAAATAAGCGAGCGACTCCAGACATCAAGACCCGCTGCAAAGCGAGCAGCGGCCAATCTCGGCTAGTGATGTAGTAAAGATTGTGATGAGGATAGAGACCACTCTCATCCAGCACGATATTCGCTTCACCTTTGATGTCAGGAATAAGCAGCTTCGGCTGTTGTGCTAACGACGGCGTGATCCGATCTATCGTGCGATACCACGAGCCGTTAGATTTCTGGGCGCAGTGACGCTTGAGCAGAGCTTCCTGGTGCTTGAGCAAATAGGCTGCAAAGCGCGGATAGCGAGCGAAGTCCGCCAATACTCCGTTCTCTTCAAAAGGATTTACCACACCGAGACCACGCCATTGGACAGTGCCAGTGAGGATGTCCCGCGTCGTCACTAAGGGTAGCTTCCGCTCCACCTCAACATCCAGCTCCTCGTATGGGGCGATGTAAATTTTATCCGCACCAGTAGCCACTCCGATCCCCACACGGCAGCCCGATTCCTCTAGGGTAGGAAATGCGGACTCCAATTTTCGCACCAGATCCAAGGAAGGTTGAGCATCCGATTCTAACAACCATGGCTCATCACCCTGGGGTTCTACCGCCGCCTCAGCCACCGTGCCGTTGAAGCCAGCAGGCTTGCCCTTCATGGCCTGACATAAAACGGACAATGCCTTTCGACAAATCTCTGGCTGATGCGCGATACGCACTTTTTCCACCGACTTCCCGCGCTCAATCACCGTGATCGCCGGATAGGCCACGACATCCGATTGAAAGGCCGCGGTGCCTACCATATCGACATAGTATCGCATGGTGAAATCATTTGCGATCATCCGGCGCAGTGGACCTCCGTAGCGATTTTTCATCCAGCGATCCGAGCAGATAAAACTCAACTGCCCACCATTTTTTAAAAGCTGCAAAGACCGCTCCATGAAAGGAACATAGAGATCCGCTCGATCATAAAGCGTGGTGTAACGCTGGCGATACTCAGCCAATAATTCCGCTGGTATCAACTCCTGCCTCACATACGGCGGATTTCCCACCACGAAGTCGAAATCCGAGTCCAATGGCTCTAGCAGAAAATCTGCGTTGGTCAGCCAATGCTGCGTGAGTGAAGCCGCATCGAACTGAGGATACCCCGCTACTAACAACTTCCGCTGAATCTTCTCTGAGGTGGCTTCATAAGAAGCCCTATGCAATTCCACCCCACACAGGCATGAGCGGAGCATTTCAACATTCACCTTGTCTCGTGCGGCACTCTCTAGCAGACGCTCAACCGCTATCAGAAAGAAATCGCCCCCGCCAAACGATGGCTCTAGCAAGCGTAATTTCCACAGTGGCCGATCCACCGTGTAGCCGATTAAATCCAACATGAAGTCCACCACCTCGACTTTGGTAAAAATCGCCCCACGCTCAGTCTCCGAGGCCGATTTCATACGCTCAACCGAAGCGCTCACAAACTCCGTCGCGGGGAAGAGTTCCTGCGTGGAGTTGAGCGAGCGTAGTTCGAAAACCTTTGTCTGCATTTGGGGGTGAAGTTTTGGAATAAACTTAGTCAGAAATAAGGTAAATCGCGGATCGGCAAGGAGGCACCCGCTCTTCGACTTTTAGTTTCAACTCTGCCACATAGCGATCAGCGAGCTTTCGGATCTCGGCTTTCATGTTCATGGTTCATTCCCGTTTCCGAGTTGCAGCTCAAGTGATTGTCGGACTAGTCCGATTACATACGGGATTTCATCCAAATTTGAGAGGCCAATTTCAACGTCGCCGTTTCCCCATCGGCCAATGTCAGTGACATCTTTGCAAAGTCCTTTCGGGTCGTTCACTTCGGGAAAACGCATGTTTAACGAAACTCTCACCCTCTTGGCTTGAGGCACAACATCTACAAAGTTAGTTTCAGCTTTGTAGGCGACATAGAGTTTCAAAAACTCTTCACTCACACACGGATCGAGCGCGAATACGGCTTTGCGGAACGCTTCAAACAAAGCTCGCATATTGGGGACGAGCAAATTCGGGTGATCCTCAATGGTATATGCAGTAACCGATGCGGCCTTCTTCTGGTAAGCATTCAGAATGTCCTGTGGCAGCTTTGGTGCTGGCCAGACACCAAGTCCTGTTTCAGCGAGTTTCCCAGCACGGGACTTGATGGCTTGCTCGTTCCATATTTCCAAAATTCCCAATCCTTGATTTAGCTTGAGCGGGCTTTGCTTCAAGCCTTTCTCTGGTGCATCTGGCATATCGCGCTTCTCATCGAAAGATCGGTCACTGTAGTCACTGTTGTAAGCGGTGAGCGTGAGATTTCCTAGTGTATGAAGCCAGATTTTCTGAATGCTTTTCCAATCGTCTCCGAGAGCCTCGCGCCACTTTGGAGAGAGGTTCTCATTCTGCGGGAGAATGTGTTCGATGGTGTATTCGTCCACCGCTACGCGCTCTTTACGTCCGTAGTTCTCCAAGCGGCGTAGCCAGTAGGTCCGGCTACGGAAATTGTAGAGATCGCGAGTCTGTATGTCCCGATGGAATTCATCATCAGATGGAAAGCGACGGTAAGAAGGCAGTCCTAGGAAATGAGCTTGTATGCTCTCGAAGTATCGGTCTTTTTTTAAAGCCTTCGTAAACGTTGCGAAAGTCTTGTTCATCGAGTTCGTCGGAATCGCGGAGATCGCTCTACGGAAGACATACGCCTCGATGAGTCGCACGCTGGCCAGCAGGTCGGCCTTCGTGAGCATTTCACCTTTGTAGTCGTGATACAGCTCTAGCAGAAATGGGTAAGCCACGTCCACCTTCAACTCGCGCAGGTCATGGAAAGCGAGCTTGAGGTCAGCGTCGGGTTCGCCGTTTAGTGCCATCGCGCAGAAATGCCTGGCGTAGTCGCGGATTTCGCGAACGAGACTTTCGATGTGGGTCTTGTCGTCAGAAAAATTGGCTCGCGAGGTACGGGCATGGCCTTTGAAGGCGTCATAAACCGCGTTGATGTTCGGAATTTCGCCTGTCATCACCGTCAGGTAATGACGCATAAATCCATCGAAATGCGTGCCGTAGGCTTCTTGCCCAAAATCCACTTCCATTGGACGCCAGAACTGCTCGTAAAGTTTAGTTTGTAATACCGGCTCGAGCCCCATCAGGATAAAATTGCGGATGAGATCGGCCTGACTCAGTTCTTTACCCGTGGAGTTCATGCTCTCGAAGATGAGCTGCGGATTGTCTTGGTCGCGGGTCAGAGCGATGTCCACCACCACCAGCTTTGCCAAGCCCCGGCAGATTGTCGCCAAATCGATTTTCCCTTCGCCAATCCACCTCTTGAATGAATCAAAATTCGCGTTGATACGGATCGAGGGTTGCTGCGGTTGTTCATCATCGCCTACGAGTGCCGTTAGTGTTGCCTTGTCATTCTGCGAGAGCAGCAGCTTGAAATGCCGCTCGCCAGTCTCCTCGGGATTTACCAGGTAGTAATTTTTGATCTTCCGTTGCGAGAATCCATCGAACGGTTCGCTGTCGGCCACCGCGTTGGCGAGAGCGGCCAGCAACAGTGAAACGGTCGTGAGCCGTTGTTGTCCGTCGATAACTAGCAGGGGCGCTTGATGCGTGACCTGCGAAAGCCCACTTTCGACATACACAATTGAGCCGACAAAATGGACGGCGATCTTGTCGCTACTGCCGCAGCGCACAATGTCGTCCCACAGTTGGTGACATTCTTTCTCGGTCCACGAATAGGTGCGCTGGTAGATGGGGATGACGAACTGCGGCGACTTTTTCAAGAAATCAAGGAGCTTGGCTTCGGTGGCTTTCATAATGGTTTGAATTTTCAGTGAGTGCGTGATCCTTTGAGAGCAGAGATTGTCCTTGGCACAATTGTTTCGGGATAGAAACTGAATAGTGGAAGCATTTCACGCCGCGCAGGGTTGCACTTCCTTGCGGATGGCATCGCCTTTTTCGCGGTCGGCTCGCATGAATTCGTGGTCGAGTTGGAGGTTCATCCACATGCCGGGAGTGATGCCGAAGAAGGCGCTCAGGCGCAGGTCGTATTGACTCGGGCACGCCTCCCGCGCCCACGCTACTGCGGAGCACGTCGCGTTCGCTCCTGTCCAAAACGGCTACAAGCCTTCGCCGTTTATCGGGGGTGCAGCGGCGTTTGCCTTGTTTCATTTGGGTGTTTGACTCACTCATAAACATCCCTGCGATGTCCGACAGCCACCACCAGCACCAGAAGTTCCCTATCCCTGATCTGGCAAAGGAGGCGGTAATCGCCGACTCGGTAACGCCACAATCCAGCCAAGTCCGCCTTGAGACCTTTGCCGAAACGGCGGGGATCGCTCTCGCCTGAAATTCTTTCGTCGAGGTAGGAGATAATGTCGCGTTGAGCCTGAGTGCCGAGCTTGCGCAATTCCTTGAATGCGCGTTCATCAAAATTATAGGCCCAGTTCATGCTTCACTTCCTCGGCTGAGTAGATTTTCGCCGGACTTCCCAAGCGCCGGGAAACCAGATAGGTGTCCTCCAAGTCTTCCAAGTGTTCGAGAATTGCTTCGCGGGCATAAAATGTCTTCGTCCGTCCGGTTTTCTTGGCCAGACGTTCGAGTCGGCTTTCGATATCGGGAGGTAGTCTGATGGCAAGCATGTGATCAGTCTGGCCTTGTCGTACGTGTATAGCAAGGGGGAAAAAAGGGGAAATTTGGCACGGTGGATGCCGTTGCCGTGACGGAGGATTTTCGAGAGTTCACGGCCGTAGGGGGAGCGGAAATCGGCGTCGTCGAGGGCGCGGGCGATGGCGAGTTTTTCCAGCTTGGTGCAGAAGTTGGTGGAGAAGTTGCTAGTTTTAAGTTTCCAGTTTTGACTTTGGTCCAAGCGGGTAGTCGAGAAAGGCGTTAAGGATGTCGTCCGCAGTAGGGTTTTCAGGGAGGTTTTTCGGATTCAGCGGGGCGGACATGCGGGGAGCTTGGGGAAAGACGTGTTTATCGAAAAGACAGAATGGGCAGGGGATTAATTTGTCAGCTTCCAAGATGACCATCATCCACTCAGCGGCTGACCTCGCGATGGCGTTTAAAAATCGCCAACGTGCGTTCGCGTTCGCATTTGTGATCGACGCAGGGCATGGGATAATCCGGGGCGAGTGGGCGACCGTCAGCGGGTGGTTCGAGAAAACGAGAGGGGTGGACGTTTCCGAGTTCGGGGAGCCAGCGTTTGATGTAAATGCCGTCAGGGTCGTATCGGGCGGTTTGCGACCAAGGGTTTTGGATGCGGAAATAAGGGGCCGCGTCGGCTCCAGTGCCGGCCGACCATTGCCAGCCGCCGTTGTTAGAGGCTATTTCCCCATCGACGAGGTGCTGCATGAACCAGGACTCGCCGAGTTTCCAGTCGTGGTGGAGGTCTTTGGTTAGAAACATGGCGGTGATCATGCGGACGCGGTTGTGCTGGTGGCCGGTGACTAACAGCTCGCGCATCCCGGCATCGACGATGGGAAATCCGGTGCGACCAGCCTGCCATTTTTCTAGCAGTTCTCCCGGTTCATCCCATGGCAGGCCGCGCCAGTCGGGGTTGAATTCCTCATCAAGGACGTTTGGGAAATGGTGGAGGATGGCGAAGTAAAATTCCCGCCAGGCGAGTTCTTTGATAAAAACGTCGATGCTGGATTTACCGGTGGGATTGGCTGTGGCGTGGGCTTTCATCGCTTCAGCAAACACGGTGCGGATGGAAATGAGGCCGTGGCGTAGATCTTGGGAAAGCCGTGAGGTGCCGGAAGCAGCAGGGAAATCGCGCTTGCTGGCGTAGCCTTGGATTTTCCCGGCGATGGCAGATTTCAAGCGCTGGCGAGCAGCACGTTCGCCGGGGGCCGCAAGCTCGGTTGTTGGAATTTCCCAGCCCCAGACTTTGACGGTTGGCAGCGGCAGGGAAGCGAGATACGCGGGAGTCCGCAGCGGTGGCGGTTTCGTGAGGGATGGCGGCTTGGGCAGTCCGAGCCAGTTTTTACTATACGGCGTGTAAACTCGGTAGGGGAGTTCGCTTTGAGTTAGAACCGCGTCCGGACCATGCAAGGTCGCGTCATGATGGGCGTGGCATTCGATCCCAAGCTCGCTGCAGAGTTGTCGGACCTGATGTTCTATCGCTTTCCCGTACGGATCAGGATCGGCGTTGAAATGGATGGCTACGGCATGACACTCCAGCGCGAGTTTACGGAGTTCCGTGACAACTTGACCCTGGCGGACGATCAAGCGGCCTTCGAGGGTTTCGAGATTTTTCGCCAGCGACTCCAGCGAGCCACAAAGGAAGTGTTGGCGGTTCGGTCCCGTCCAAGCATGGTAGCCGCGCCAATTGCTTAGAATATAAATCGGGACGACGGGGAGTCCGGGTTTCGCCGCGTGGCACAAGGCCGTGTTATCTGCGAGCCGCAGATCGCGGCGAAACCAATGAATGACTGAAGCTTTCAAATCCGGCATGGCCGAAAATGTCGCGCAAGCGGACTCGCGCAACCACTGAGTGCTTCCACATTCCGGAATTTATGAATCAGAATGCGTCGGCGAGGATTTTTTCGCCTTTCTTGATCGTGGCAGGGGCCAGCTTGCCATCGACGCGCTTGGAGCCTTCGATCACGGCCTTCAGTTCGGCAAGGGCTTTTTCAGCAGCAGCGAGCGACTTTTTACCACCACCGAGCTTCTTGTCAGGGAAGTATTTGGTGAAGGTCGTGCCAGCCCGGCTGATGCATAAACGCCAGCCTTCGAAGGCCGCGGTCTCGTAGGTGAAACGGGTTAGATTCTTTTTTGATTTCATTGGTTTAATGGTGGATTGCGTTGGCAACCTTAGCCACTCCTGCTAGAAGATCTAGCGAAATCTTTCGGAATAGTGCCGAAATGGTGTTTTTTAGCGAAAAATCGTCGAAAAAAATGCTTTTCAAGCCGTCCAAGCCGTCATTTAGTCCCACCCCCGCGGGCAATCGCATCATGCCGTCGGTCCTCTGGGGCGCTTCTTTCTGAGAAACGTCCCGCCCGCAAGAGGGTAACCCGGCAACCAAAAAACAATATGTCAGCAGTCAAACTTGCTCGTTTCGAGCTCCCTAACCGTCTCGTTCGCAACGAGGAAACCGCCACCGATACCTACGCCCAATTCATCGCCGAGCCCTTCGACCGGGGATACGGCCACACGATTGGCAACTCCCTCCGCCGCGTCCTCCTGTCCTCGCTGGAAGGTGCCGCCATCACTTCCGTCCGCATCGCGGGCGTGCAGCATGAATTCTCCAGCCTCCCCGGTGTGGTGGAAGATGTCACCGATATCGTCCTCAACCTGAAGAAGGTGAAATTCAACCACAACGAAAAGGATCCCCGCATCCTCACGATCAAGCTGGAAAAAGAAGGCGTCATCACGGCTGGCGACATCTTGGCGGATCACATTTACGACGTCGTCAACAAGGAGCAGGTCATTTGCACCTTGGATAAAAAGGTGAAATTCGACTGCGAGTTCGAAGTGCGCGTGGGCCGTGGTTTTTCCACAGGCGACGAAAACAAGCGCAAGGACCAACCGATCGGCGTCATCGCTATCGACTCGATCTTCTCGCCAGTCAGCCGCGTGAAATACTCCGTGGAAACCACCCGGGTCGGCCAAATGACCGATTTCGACAAGCTCATCCTCGATATCTGGACCGACGGACGCATCACCCCGCAAGACGCGCTGCTTCAAGCCTCCGCGATTCTCCGCCACCACCTCGACGTCTTCGTCAACTACGACGAGAACGCCGTGGACTTCGAAGAGGCACCCGCCGAATCCAGCGAGGAAAACGCCGCGCTCAAGAAGTTGCTCAACATGTCGGTCAATGAAATCGAACTCTCGGTGCGCGCCGCCAACTGCCTCAACAACGCGAACATCACCTCGGTGGGCCAACTCGCGATGAAATCGGAAGCGGAAATGCTCAAGTATCGCAACTTCGGCAAGAAGTCCCTCAACGAGATCAAGGACAAGCTCGTCGAGCTCGGCCTCGGCCTCGGCATGTCCTTCGAAGCCTCGCTGCTATCCGGCCCTGCCGCCGCCTCCCGTGGCCCACGCCTCGGTGCGGAAGACGAAGCGCCAGTCGGCCTTGCCGATCTGATCGCCCAAAACCTCGACGACTAACACATTTAAATAGAAACGGAAGCAACCGATGAGACATCGCAGCAAAACAGTTAAACTCAAACGCAACGCCTCGCAACGGCGGGCCCTGCTTGCCAATCTGGCATGCAACCTGATCGAGCACGGCCGCATCAAGACCACCCTCGGCAAGGCGAAGGCCCTTCGACCGGTCGCGGAAAAATTGATCACCCTCGCCAAGCGCGACGATCTGCATTCCCGCCGCCTCGCGATCGCCTTCCTGCGCCAGAAGGAAACCGTCCAGAAACTTTTCTCCGAGACGGCTCCCGCCTCGAAGGATCGCCAAGGCGGTTACTGCCGCATCACCAAGCTTGGTGCCCGCATGAGCGACTCCGCACCGATGGCGATCATCGAGTGGGTGGATCGTGTGATCGCAGCCGATGAGGCCCCCGTCGAAGAAGTCGCCGCCAAGGAAACGGTCGCGGCCCCCGCGCCTGAAAAAAAGGCGACGAAGAAAAAGGCCTCCGAAGCTGTGGTCGAAGTGGCTGGAGAGTAATCTCTATCAGAAATCATTATAAAGGCCGCTCGCGCTCAGGCGTGGGCGGCTTTTTTATAGGACCCATTAATCATCTGGATCCTATAAATTGGCTCTTCAGCAAAATCTGTGGGTGAACTTTGGCTCGGGTAGATCTCCAAGTGTGTGATAGAGAGAGGTTTGTAGCAGATGGAAACTGCGGTAACCGTAGGCTTTTCTCATACACAGGTTGATCCGCAGGTTG
>JANXMQ010000221.1 GCA_025354565.1 Akkermansiaceae bacterium | reverse complement strand
GTCTGGAATTCTAGGCGGTGGTAGCGGCTGAGATGGCGGTGAGTGCCAAGCGGTGCATGGCGGGGTCGTTCGGATTGGCTTGGAGATGGTTGAGAGCATGAAGCAACTGAGGGGCGGCGGCGATGAGGCGGGCGTTGGCTTGGGCATTGTTGTTTGTGGCGATGGCGAGGGCTTTTCTTTCATCTGCGGCGTAGATGGCGAATTGTGGGGCGTAGTCTGGGGATGCGAGTTTGCTGATGGCCCAAGGGCCGGGTGTGTGCGGGGGCATGAGATTGATGATTGTTGATTATTGATTTTTGATTGTTGATTGGGAGACGAGATGGAAAAGCCCGCCGGGTGGGGACCGGGCGGGCTGGGTGAGAAGAGAGTTGGACCGCCAAGACGCTAAGAGCGCCAAGGGATGAGGAGGGTTTGCTTTCTGAATTTAAAGTCGGACTCGGGAGAAGTGGGGTGGTTGTTTTGGTAGGTCGGTCCGCCAGCGGATGGCTCCGGCGGCTGATTCATGGGGACAGTGAGCGAGTTTTTCTCGTGTAATGTCTGTGGTGTAAGTGTCCCAGCGGACGTCTTGGTGGCGAGATTTCATCCCTTCCGCGAGGGATTGGATTTTTTCCCACTCGCCGTTGCCATGAGTGACGGCGAGCTTTGGAGTTTCAGGGAAAGGGGAGTCTGGCTTGGCGGTGAATGTGAATAAGGTGATGGCGAAGCTGTCACCGTCGAGCGGTGGAAGCTGGATGAGCGGGAACAAATGAAAGTCTGGCCATGTGGCGGCGGCGGCGGTAAGCAATGCGGATAGTTTCATGGGGTTGGTGGGGTTGGGGGTCTGATTGGTAGGCATGAGGGCGGGGTGATTGTCGTCGCCTTGGACGCCTTGGGCGATGCGGGCGGTGAGCTGGTGTTCAAGTTCGGCGACGAGCTGATTGGGCGAAACGCCGCTGCGGACAATGTCGAGCAGGAGCTTGAAATTGTTGGTGGCTTGCTGGGGGGTGAGTGGGGTGTCCATGGGGAGTGGGGATTGAAGAGGTTTGAACCGCCAAGACGCCTGATCTTAGCGAGCGTTCGCAGGCCCAAGGGTCTTGACGGTGCGGACAAACTCGCCGTCTTCGTCAACTTCGACGATCTTTGCCTCGAAAGGGCAGGATGCTTCGATGAGGTCGTAGGCTTGGGCTTCGGCTTCTTCGAGGGTGGCGGTTGGAAAATTGGAGCGGTTGAAACGGACTTCGTAGGTGTTCATGGGGAGCGGTGGTGAGGTGTCTGGAATTCTAGGCGGATGGAAGCGGGGCGGCGGGGTGGGGATTGAAGAGAGTTGGACCGCCAAGACGCCAAGGAAGAGGAGGGAAGAAAGGGGTTCTTTCTTGGCGGGCTTGGCGGCTTGGCGGTGGGAATTTCTGTCTGATTTTCAGGCTTCGTTTTCCGGAGGGTCGGGTTTCTCGTGGGTGGGCTCTTGGATTTCCAAGGTTTTTTCACGCATGAGGTGGGCGATCTCGTCGAGCTTGTCGAGGATGGTCTTGGTGATGCGACCGGCTTCGGTGGAGGGGTGTTGGCGGCGGTGGATCTTTTCCACGAGATTGAGGAGGTCGAGAACTTCGCCGCCGCCGGGGATGCGCTTGCGGACGCGGGCGTTGGCCTTGGAGCGTTTTCCGGTTTCTGACATGGTGGAGGGGTGGTGGGATTTGAGATTTTAAATTTCAGATTTAAGAGGGAAGCACGGGAAATCTGTGGGAGATTTCCCGTGCTGGGAAGGATGGAATTTCAGGGGGAGGGTTATGCTCCGGCTTCTGCGAGGATGAGATCCGCCATGGCTTCTTGCTTGGCGGCGTATTGCTCGGCTTGGGCAGCTTTGTGATAGCAGACTTCACCTTGGCCGTCGTAGGCGGGGGTGGAACCTTGGCGGTTGTATGCGCCGACTCGTTGGCGGTTGGAGGCGGCGAGGATTCGCATTTCTGCGGCCTTGATCTTGGCTTTGGCGATGCGGATCCGGTCTTGTTGCGTTTCAGTGGTGTTCATAATGTCTTGTATTTGTTGGTGGAGAATGGGGTTGCAGTGTTCAAGGGTGTCGAAGACGTAGGCATGGCGGGAGAATCCGCAGGGGCGGGAGTGGGCGGGTGGTTCTTTGGCGAAAAGGGTGGCGTTGTGCCAGTTGCCGCCGCTTGCCCAGTTTTTGCCGTAGTTGCCTTTGGATTTCAAAGGGTGCCATGAGTTTGAGGAGGCTGTCCATTGGGCAAGCGGGCCTGCTTCGCGGGTGCCGATGTAGATGTATTGGCACTTGCCTGCATCCGGAGAGTGGAGGGAGTAGCACCACTGGAATGAGACCATGATGCCGAGGGAGTGGGCGAGCGCGGCGTGAGCTTCTGTCCATGGGAATTCGATGCGGTGCTTTACGCCGCCCCGTAGGGTGAGCTTGCCGATGAGGGGAATGTTCTGGATTTCATCCGCAGCATCATCTGCGGTGGCGGGAGAGGTGTTAGGGATTCCAGCAAGTGCGTCTTGAAGATCGGCGCGGGCGGTGAGCTGATCGGCGTAGGCAAGGGCTTGGTCGGTTTCTTGATCTTCGCGGAGGAGTGCGTTTTTGCGGATGAGGTTAGCGTGAAGGCGGAGGGTGGAAGAATTTTTCATATTGGTGTTGGTTTCAGGTTGACGGTTAGGCGGGAGAGTGGTTGGGTTTGGTCGTCGCCGGTAAATCGGCGCGGATTGAAATCGAAAAGCAAATTTTGTGTAAACCTTTCAACAAAAAGCCCGGTCGGTTGACCGGGCTTTTTTGTGTCTGGGATTGACTTTCGGGCGGGCTAGAATGGAAGAAATTAAGAGGTGGGCGGGACGCCCACGCTCCTTGAGTTATGCGGGCGGGGATTGTCCTCACTCCTTACCGGTTGGGCTTGGACACCTTGGAATGGGAGATTGACGAATGACGATTGTTGAGGTTTGATTTTTGATTTTTCACGCTGCGGACGCCGCCAGATTGCGGCGGACCATTTGCTCGATCTGGATGAGGCGGGCGAGGTGGCGCTGGTAGTCGTCCGGGCGGAGGGCGGTGATGTCCTTGGGGATGGGGATCTTGAAATGCTCAATAAGGGTGGAGAGCGGCCAATGGCGGACTCTGACCTTGTTGGTGCGTGGGTCAATCTCGTCCTCGTGGGTTTCCTCGTCCCGGCGGACGTGGAAATGGTGCTTGCTGCCGTCTGGATCGGTGAGGGTGACGAGGAGTTCCTCGCCGCTGTAAGCGAGTTCTTCTTTCTCGCCGGCGAGGTTGATCTTGTCGCCCTTCCAGGTGGTTTTCTCGATGCGGGTCTCGATGGGGCAGCGATCGCCGGGGGCGCAGGTGCCGATGCCGGGGGCGAGGCATTCTAGCTCGCCCATTTCATCGATCCAGCCGAGCGACTGGGTGGGGCTGGGGCGGTAGAAGGGGGCACCGTCCTTGTCGTGGTCGGCAAGGGCGGTGGCGATGGCATCGGCGACTTCCGGGTGGATGCGCCAGACGCCGCACTGCATGGCTTCCCGCAGGGCGGTGCGGCTGGTGGCGGTGACGCAGAGTTGGATGGGGGTCTGGCCGTCGATGGCTTGGAGCTTGGAAATGAGCGTGCGGCAGAGTTTCTTGGAGCAGTTCTGAAACGGGGTGAGGTAGGTGCGGATGGCCCCCTTGGCGTCGAGGCGGATGTTCCAATCTGGCTTGGTCCCACGGTGGCGCTGCTTGTATTCCCGGGTGACGGTGTGGAAGCGCTCGATGGTGGACTTGGGGCGGGCCTCGTGGTCGAAACGGATGCGGGAGCCGTGGTGGGCGTGGAAGACGGATTCGTGAAAAAGGGTGTTCGCGACGGCTTCCGGGGTGGAGCCGGGGGAGGTTAGGAAGAGGATTGAGGATTGATGATTGTTGATTGTTGATTGTTGATTGGAAGAGGAAGAGGAAGAGTAGAGGGCGTGGCTGCGGCTGAAGTAGATGACGGCGAAGTCCATGGGGGCGGCGAGACCCTCGAATTTCGCGGCGGGGATTTCTAGCCAGAGCCAGATGAATTTGCGGAGGTCCGGGTGAATACCCCGGACAGAGTCCAGAGACGAGAATCCAGAATCCAGACAAGAAGGTGCGGCGGATTCTGCCTCTTCTTTTTCTTGACTCTGGTTTCTGGCTTCTGGCTTCTGGCTTCTGGCTTCTGGCTTCCCGCCCGGCGATCCAAAAAATCGCCGGGCGGTGGCGGCATTGCAGACCATGAAGCCCTCGCCCTCGGCGCTGAGGAGGTCCAGGGCGATGAGGAAACTGGCAAGCGTGGAGTCGATTTGTTCCGGGTATTCGTTCATGGCGCGGGCGACTTCCGGGATGGCGGACTGGCGGAGCGGGGCGAGGCGATCCGCATACCAGCGGAGGGAGAACGGGGGATTGATGAGGATGAAGGGGGCTGTAAAACCGGCTTCTGCGGCGAGGGGATACCATTGGGTGATGTCCGCCTGTTCGACATGCCATTCGGACCCGCTGGGGCGGGAGATGCCAGAGTCCAGAGGCCAGAGACCAGAGGGAGACGCGGAAGAATCTGCCGTGCCGTCTTGTCTGGCTTCTGGCTTCTGGTGGCTGGAGTCTAACTTCTTCACGCGGACGTCGATGTCGAGGCCGATGGCTTGGCGGGATGCGGCGGCGAAGGCGAGGGCACCGCTGCCGAAATGGAGATCCATGACGATTTCCTTGTGCCCGGCGGCGAGCGGGCGGCACAGGGCGGCGGCGAGATTGGGCGGGGTGAAGAATTGGCGCTGGCCGTAGTCGGCGGCGTTGGCGGCGGAGTCGAGGAATTCTTGTAGGTTGCCGTTGTGGATGGTGTTTCCGGTTTGTTTCATGGGATGAGATCGGGGATGGTGGATGAAGAGGAAGAGATAGGGCTTATGGGTCTTATAGGTCCTATTTTTAGAGTGTCTGGAATTCTAGGCGGAGCGCTGGCGGATTTCCTCTTGGCAGAAGGCGCAGGAGCCATCGGTGCAGGTGGTGCAGTGGGGGGCGGTTTTTTCATCTGCATCATCATCGATGGCGCCGGCGATGTCCTCGTCGTTGAAGATGGAAATCTCTTCTGGAGAGTCATCGGTGTCGATGATGGCGGCCCACTCGGAGAAATCCACGTTGATTTCATGGCCGAGGATTTGCTCGATGGCGGCTTCCTCATCCCACTGCTGGGCGCGGTGAATGCATGCGGCGTGGAAATGGCGACGGACAAGGTTTTTTTCTTCTGCGGATAGATCCGCGAAGTTGCGGGAAGTGGTGTGCATGGTGGGGTTCGGTTAGGATTCGCAAATGTCTTGCCAATGGAGGATTTCCACATCCCCGGCGGCGATGCCTAGCAGGTGGATATTGGCCGGGGTGTAGGTGGGATTTTCTTCGTCTCCGCAGTTCCATTCCTCGCAGACTTCTAGGACGGCGGCGGTCTTGGCGGCTTCGATGTCGGGGGCTTCGAGACTGCCGATGTAGATGGTGCCCTCGCCGTCGGCCTGCTGGCACCAGAAGGTGAAGGTGGGGAGTTCCGGGGTGGTGGATTCAACCGAGATGCTGAATTCATCTTCCTCTAGGAATTCATCATCGACGAGTTCAAAGTAGGTTTCGATGAGTTGGGTTTCATCCTCTGGCATTTCTTCATCCGGGATTTCCACTTCCCAGTTTTCACGGACGTATTCGACGATTTGTGCGCGGAGATTCAGATAATTTGTCTCGCGGTAGTCATTATGACCATGAGGGTGCTGAATGCGGGCGGTGTGGATGGTGATGTTCATGAGCTTGTATCTGTTACCGGTTGGGGTTGGACACCTTGGATCAGGCGAAGAGCTTGGCTTTGATTTCCGCCATGGCGGTGGGGTTCCAATGGAGATCGAGTTCCGCCCCGGCCTCGAGGATTTCCGGGAGGGAAATGTAGCCGAGTTCCGCAAAGTCAGGATCGCCGAGGCAGGCGTAGCCGAATGCCTGCAACTGGAGGTTAGGGGCTGGATCTTCCTTGTCGCCCATGTCCTTTTCCGTGATCCACCAATCGCAACCGCCGATGAAGTAATGGAGGTGGGCGATGGCTTGCTCGCCAAGACCTTCCTGCTGATAGGTGTGAGGCATGGCTTCCACCTGGGCGGCAAGCTCGATCATCTTGTCGATGAAGAAGTCCTGCTCTTCCGAGGTGCGGATGAGGGTGGCGATGACCTTGGACTGGCCAAGGCCGATGAAGGGCTGGAGCGCGGTGAGGGCGGCGATGCCAGCGGCGATGCGCTGCTTCATGCTGGGGGGCTTGGCGGCGATAGGTGGGAAGATTTCGTCAAGTGACTTGACGGGAGCTTTGGTGGACGGGGCGAAGGGGAGCATTCGATTGGCGGTGGAAAACGAGGCGGTTCTTTCCGCGATGGTGGCTGGCGGCGTGTCTGGAATTCCAGACGGGTGCATGGAAGCGGTTTCTGCTTTGATTTCCGGGCGGGCGAGGACTTCAAGCAGTGGTTTCTGATTGTGAGTCCATGCGCCAGAGGCGAAGGCATAGACGTGACCGTCATTGGCAATCATAGGGAAGATGTCGGCGAGGCTGGCGGACTCGACAGGGGAAACATTTTCCCATTTCTCGCCGCTGTCGCGGTGGTAGGCGTCCACCTCGCCATTGCGTCCGATCCCGGAAATGTCGCCAAGGGCGACGAGGGCGGCGGCTTTTTCCGGGGTGTTGAAATGCTGCTGGAGCAGGAAGCCAACCCATGCGGGGTAGCCGTCCGAGTGGCAATAGATGCCGGAGAAACCGGCGGCGGTCTGACAGATGATGGCGGAGCGTGTGGACATGGTGGGTAGCAGGTTGGATATTGAGTGTCTGGAATTCTAGGCGGGGACTGAAATCAGGCCGCGGGCGATGGTGGTTTCCACAACATCGCTATCACTGAGCGTTTGGCCTAGGAACTGGTGGCTGGCGACGTAGCGAGTGCGTACCACGTCGCCCGCGAGATTGCGGGTGACGTGGAAGTCGATGACGGTGCATTCCTTGGTGTGCTTGCCGATGGGCTTGTATTTCGTGCCGATGGGGAATTTTTGAGGGCGGTTCATAGTGTCTGGAAT
>JANXMQ010000176.1 GCA_025354565.1 Akkermansiaceae bacterium | reverse complement strand
AGTCTCCATTTACCTTTGGGCGGGCATTCCGTTCCAGAATCCGACGTGAAACGCAGATTCTCGCGCAGTCTGGCCCACTTTCTGGAAATCTACGCCCCACTCTCAGACGACTGGACCTTCCGAAATAACAGCATCCAACCTGCGTACTTGCTTTTCGACTCCGCAAAATCACTCTTCAACAAATGAAAGATTTCCTACGCCAATGAAACCATACAAAACCATTCGTCTCACCAATGAGCAGCCCGCATTCATCGCCTGCGGCCAAGCCGCCGCCAAAGCCATGGCCAAGTAACTCCGCGCCGAACACAAACGCTGGAACCTCCCCCTGCTCTCGTGGAAAGACGGCAAAGTCGTCGCCACCAAACCATGAAACCAGAAGACTTGTCCCGGCATAGCCACGCGAAGCCGGACCGTTATCACCGCTTCGTCCGTTGGTCCGATGAGGATCAGTGCTACATCGGCTATTGCCCGGATCTCTACTACGGTGGCTGCTGCCACGGCGAACAGGAAGAAGCCACCTACGCCGATCTCTGCGCCATCGTCCGCGACGAAATCGCTCACCGTCTCGCCAAAGGCGAAACCCTCCCCAATCCCGCCGTCCGTGCCACCCGCGACCTCGACTTCGCCGCCGCATGAAAACACCTCAATTCTTCTTCAAATCAAAAATCCAAAATCAACAATCCTCAATCGTCAATCCATCCCTCTTCCCCAATAACTCTTCCCCAATAACTTCTAACCTCACCTCCCATGCTCGTCCCCCTCCTCTCTTGGAAAGACGGCAAAGTTGTCGACTCGAAACCGTAATGAACCCGATTTTGTTGATTTTTTGCACACTGACCCACATTCCCGAGAGCAATTACCCCATTTTCCCTTCTTTTCAGCAACGCACTTTTATGATTGCGCTCTACCGCGAGCTGTAAGAATCGCTTGAATTTTTGGCTGAAGTCGCAGCGCCGCATGGAGATCAACACTAGTGTCTTCGTGCGAAATGGACATAACTACCGAATATCGTTGGTTCTCAATTTCGGCGGGTGCCCATTTTCTTTGGCATACTAACACGAGGTAAAGTGGACTTTCAGGCACTAGATTTCCAGCCCTTTGAAGGTCAACCCATGAATGCTGAACAGTGCTCGTGTTGCGTACCCCACTTTTCGGCACAAGATCAATTTTCCCGGCGAGTCCCGTCAATCCGGGTGGAACTCCATCTTCTAAGGCTTCCTTTTCGTCTCGGTTCCAGTTTCTGAATGCATTTTGCAGTGTGACCAGGCTTATATTTTTCCAGAGCGAATATTCCATCGTTACACCCAAATAGCTGTCTGCTCTACTTGCACGTGTGGGGGGATCAAAGGCCACAGTGACAGCCAAGCGCCTTTTTCCTTTTTTAGAAACGAACTCTGCGGGAATGCCAGGAAGTTCAAAAACTAGAAAACTATCCAAGCTGATAGTACCTTCATTTAGGAGCCACGCGTCATTTCCCGCTGCTGCCAGGGCCGTATCCAAAATTGGCCGACCATAGCCATAGGTCTTTAGATTCTCCGGTGCGTGGTTATCAGCAGGAAAGTAGTCCGGCCTTTGAGATGGAATTCTAGCGGAATGCACCAAGAGAGCGCGAACTAAATTACTGGAGTGTTGTGGGTAAGCTTGAGAAATTCTAGCCGCCATATTTGCAACTAGTGGAGCAGCAAAGCTCGAACCATGGCGGTGTGTAAGTAAACTGGAGGCGATATCCCGATTTAACGAAAGGACACCGTGTCTTCGATAAATCCCCCCAGCTTCTATGACATAGTCTCCAGCTTCCTCTACAAGTTCCGGTTTAATTGCATTATTGAATCCCGGCCCTATGCGTGTGAATGGAGAAGGATTACCTTTCCCCCCGCTGACAAGAATAGAGACGATCCCATCCGTTCGGTAATTCGCAATTATACCACATGAAATGCCACCGATCGTTAAGGCCAAAGCTGAACTTGCGGGATCGGTAAGACGGCATGCCTGATCCATCAAATAATGGGGATAGTTCTCAGCTACCTCTTCGATTTCGCTGTTGCTGGGATCCGGTATATTGCCGGCTGCCGCCACAAAAACCACTTCTCTGTCTCGGTATCTCCAAGCGATTTCATCCAGGACGGCAGCGAAGCGAAGCTGATGACGAGAATCTCCTAGCTTGTCGTAGCAAGACCCCAAAGACAAGTTTACAATCCTTATTAAGGGGTAATTTTCCAGAAAATACAGAAGGGCTTTCTCGAACTGAGTCTCTATGAGCGAATCATCATCGTACTCGCTGTTATTGTCCAAGACTCTCGCTGAAAACAGTTGGGCATGAGGTTTCCATACCCCGCTTCGGATGGCCTCAAGGCAATTTCCATATACAGCCAGACCAGCTACGCAGGTGCCATGGCCAGAATCATCTTGCGTGCCCGAAATATGTTTGGCGATAAAAGCTTCAGAGAAAACTTGTGCGTCACCGATGACTGATTGTAAAAGCGGATGCCCTGAGGTTACACCACTGTCGAAGACTAAAATACCCACCGGATTTTCCGGTAGCGGAGAAATCGTTAGATCGTTGGCTGTCAGATTTAAATACTCTGAGACAGAAAATTCAGGTTCGGGACGTCTGTCGATTTCTTTAATCGCTGGCCATTCAGAAATCGCCTGAAGGGTTTCTGCATCCACTTTAATCCTTGCAATGCAGATTCCTTCTCCCAACCAGTAATCGGGCATTGACATCCCGGCAGCCTGCAATGCCATCTGCAGTTCAGACAATTGTGTTGTACATTTTGATTTTTCGTCCCATCGCCATAGCTCAACATCCAATGCCGCGATCTCTCCCATTTTTACGGGATTTTGCCTGAGGCGCTGGCCAATCCTGTCATTTGCCTCGATGACCGAGATAGACTCAACCGAATCAAACTCCCCGTACTTTGGTCCATTTGGCGCAGCGTAACTTGAGAGTCGTGCGTGAAGGGCTGTTAATTCCGAATCGGGACTGCCAACAATTATTGCTCCACCAGGTGTCTTCGACAAAACACTTAAACCCATCAAACGAATCTGATCATCGTCTAATTGGCGTCCCTCGACTAACTGTAATTTGAAAATGTTTGCCGGGTTCAGTCCCGCTAGTGGAGGCGCTGCACGTTTTAGTAGCGCGATACTGACCACTGCAGCCTCTTCTAATATTTGCGCTCCGTGAGAAGCTCGATCACCACGCGGCCTTGTCGGAGCCGGTCTTTTCCGACGGGTTAAGGGAGAAGAGGCTATGGGGAGGGGTAAATGCTGGCGATCGCGGTCCATATTATTTTACCCGGATTGGGGGTTGGTCCCCGACACACGCTTTTTTGCCGATCGTCTGCTGTCCTCTCTACCTGAGAGAGACTTGGTCCGCAAGATCAGAGATTCTTTGGCTATTTCGAACTCTTTTGGAGTGGCTTCCGATTTCCCTTCAATTACACAGTGACGGATGATTTCTTGGGAAAACCACTTTAGGTCTGCTCCAGTTGCTCCTTCCATTGCTCTAGCATATTTGTCTGTTATTTTAGTCTGGACCCGAAGGGAGCATAGAAATTTTCGGAGCAACAAAACCCGATCTTGGCTCGTGGGTTTACCCAGCTCTAAAATTAAGTCAAATCTCCTCCAAAGAGCGGAATCAAGCAGTTGCTGGTGGTTGGTGGCAAAAATTATAACGCTCTCACCCTTGAATCCATCCATCATCTGGAGCAACGAGGATACTACCCTGAGTAATTCCCCGTGCTCGTTTCCTGAAGAGCGCTCCTTTGCAAAGGTATCGCATTCGTCAAAAAGCACTACGAATTTAGACGACTCGATGAAATCGAAAACGCGTCTAAGGTTGGACGCTGTCTGGCCTAAAAACGAAGACATCACCGAATCCAATCTGACAGTTGCTAAGGGGAGTCCCAAATCTGATGCGATTGCGCCCGCAGAGATCGTCTTTCCACAACCTGGCGGACCATGAAGCAGGATTTTTTGCTTAGGCAATACCCCTGCATTCATAAGAAGCTCTCTTTTATTGTTTTCGGCAACGCACTGCTGCAAGGCTGCAGTTATCTTAGGAGGGTAGACGAGAGATTCCCAAGTAACTTGGGATTCCGCAAGTGAAACAAGAGGTAGACCATGCTCTTTGTCTTTTGGAATCTGCCATTCAAACAATTCCTTTGTAAGATGGTTTCCGTTGATGCGCCCATTGAGGAGGCGCTCCAGATCGTCAGCCAACAGACGATGATTTAGTTTTCTTTCGTTGGCAATAAGCGCTGACGCAGCCCTTCTAAATCCATCTTCGTCCTTCTGAACGTGGCTTTTAAGTAATCCCCTTATGATGTCGCCTTCAGCCATTTTGCTTCCTGTTGCGGTGCGTCATCCTAAGAGAAAATTGGGTGGTGAGAAGGCCAAAAATTAAAGAGATTCACCAGTGTCCGGTCGTTCGCCGCACAATCTAAAAGGGGGCAGGCTAAGCATTTCAACAAACGACTTGGCTCCAATAAATGGGGAAGATCACACTGTGAATCGTCTCGTCGTGGCAGGCGGCTCACGCCACTTCCAACCCGCGCATGGTGCCGGTGGAGGAGGCGAAGCGGTCGGTTTCGATGCCTAGCTGCTGGAGCATGGAGACGTAGAGGTTCGGCAGCGGGTAGTTGCGCTCGGTGTCGGAGGTGAGGTGCTGGCCGTGCCGGAAGCCGCCACCGGCGAAGATGATGGGCAGGTTGGGTGGATTTCCTGGAAAAAGCCTGTGAGCGGTTTGGCTCGCGGGTGAATGCCTGGGTGATGATGAGCCTTTAGTAAAAATCAGAATTCCATTTTCGACGCCTGAAATCACGCTGGCCCCCCCATTTTATCGACGCAAGGATCGACGGTTTCTTAATCAAGAAGACCATCTATTTAAATTAAATTGTTGAATTTCAGAGATTTATGATCTACGATGTTCATCGAAGAGATCATCGGTTATGCCTCAATCATCATTCACCTTCCGCCGAATCACATCGATGGAGCCTTTGCTTCCTGCAAGCGGCGGCTCTGAACTCGCGGACCTCAGTGTGGAAATTTTCCGGAAATCCGGCGAATTGTCGGCTGCGCTGCCATCCAAGTCTGTCCGGAGTGGAGTGGCCACACTGGTCCGGGAGATGAACAGCTACTACTCGAACCTGATCGAGGGGCACAAAACCCTGCCTCGCGACATTGAGCGGGCGCTGCGGGACGATTTCTCGGTTCTGGAGGAAGATCGCCGCAACCAACGTCTGAGCGTGGCCCATATCCGTACCGAAGCGGCGATGCGGCAGCGCCTGTTGGATGAGCCGGACCTTGGCGTCTTTCAGCCGGAATTCATCCAATGGTTGCACCATGAATTCTATGCGGCACTGCCGGCGGACGAATGGTTCACCACCTCAATCTCCGGGAAGCGCCATCCTCTGGTGCCTGGGGAAATGCGCGACCACAATGTGGATGTTGGCCGACACACCCCTCCGGATCATGAGGCGCTTGGCGATTTCATGCGCCGATTTGCCGATTACTACTCAGACCCAAGCATTCCCGCCACCGGGCGGATCGTCGCCGCGGCCGCCGCCCACCATCGGCTCACATGGATTCACCCATTTGGTGATGGCAACGGACGGGTTGCAAGGCTGCAATCCCAAGCGGCGATGATCCGCAGCGGCTTGGACGCCGGTGGGCTCTGGACATTGTCCCGTGGCTTCGCCCGCGCACAGACCGCTTACTACCAGCACCTGCAGGCCGCCGACCAACAACGCGCCAGTGATTTCGATGGTCGCGGCAACTTAAGCGATGCCGGACTCTTCCGATTTTGTCGCTTTTTCCTCGATCGCTGCCTCGACCAGATCCGCTTCATGACGGATCTCATCTCTCCGTTCAATCTACTGGACCGCATCGAAAGCTACCTCCGCTTCACCCGCGTCGATCTCGAACCCAAAACCCGCGAACACCTGCAACGCCTGCTCAAGGCCCTCTGCCTGGAAGGCGAAGTTGCACGCGGAGTCGTCCCTAACATCCTCGGGCTGAAGGGCACTGCCGCCCGCGTCATCATCCGCCGTGCGCTCGACGAAGAACTGGTAGGCTCATCCAGCGAAAAAGGCCCGCTGCGCATTGCCTTTTCACATAAAGTGCTGGACGCTTGGTTTCCTCAACTTTTCACCGATCTTCCCGTGCAGGAATGAACAGGGATACTAATCGAAAGGGTCCCGACTAACAAGCATTGAGGTTTTAAAAAGGGAGTGTCACGCGTCTCACGCCATTTCCAGCCTGCGCATGGTGCCGGTGGAGGAGGCGAAGCGGTCGGTTTCGATGCCGAGGTGCTGGAGCATGGAGACGTAGAGGTTCGGCAGCGGGTTGTTGCGCTCGGTATCGAAGGCGAGGTGCTGGCCGTGGCGGAAGCCGCCGCCGGTTCATGCGGGTCAGAATGAGGGATTTTCTCCGGCGGGTTTGGCAGGGTTGGCATAGGCCGCGTCGAGTTTGTCGAGGATGGCGATTCCTTTTTTCACCGAGCCTCGTGCAGCAAGGGCGCGGAAGCGGGATTCCGCGTCGAACTCGGCGATGCTGATGGTGGCGAGTTCCTCCACCAGCTTGTTGACGCTGATGTCGCGATGCTTCGCCAACTGGCGCAGCCGGGCGTGTTTGTCATCGGGAAGGCGGATGGTCAGGGTGCTCATGGCAGTGTGGCTAGGAATTGGGTGGGAGATTGAATGGTGAGGCCTGGAAAACGAATTCGCCGTGCGCCAGGTCTTTCAGGTTGTGGGTGACGATGGTTTCCGCCGCACGGGCAATACTATCAATTTAAGAATTTTTAACCGCAGATGAACTCAGATGGACGCAGATTAAGAACACAGATAAAGACTGAATTATCCGTCTGTTTATCTGCGTTCATCCTGTTTATCTGCGGTTGCATTTTTCTTACCCTTCATGGCGAAAATGACAGTATTGGCCGCCCCGGCAAGGCGAGCTCGATCAGATGATTGTCGGCCTCATATCACGCAACCAAAGGCCGGATGAGGGCGAGTGCCTCGGCCTGTTCCTCGCGAGCGGCGGCGAGGTCGTGCATGTGATGGAGGTGATCCGGCTGTGGGGCTGGCCGGTGTCTTGGGCGAGCCGATACTGGGTGATTCCCAAGTCAGCGAGCGCTTCCTTGAGCGTCTCGCCGGGATGGGGGTTGTGAAGGAGTGGAGCGGCTTTCATGGCGGTTCAGTGGTAGTCTTGGATACAAACGTTTTAGGGGCCTTGGCTACATAACGAAGCGATCCCGCTCTATCACATGATTCAGCAGAACCGTTGTCTTCCACTTCTGTTTGTGAAAGGGGGAGGCCCCTTGTCCGCGTGGGTCCAAGCCGACATTGCCGACAGCCATTCCAAGCATGTTGATTTTCGCTGGCCCCATGCGTTCGAGTGTTTTGACCCATCCAAGGATGAACTTGTCACTCTGCTCGCCAACTACCTCACCGATCAACATGCGTTACCTGCGAAATAGCCGCGAGAAAAGTAGTATCTCAAGGACAGCGGCCTAAGCTTGAGGATCTGTGCCGACATGCGCGAAAACGCCCCGCTTTCAGGGTCTGAAAATCGCGACAATGATGCAATTTCCGCAAACAAGCATCGACGCCGTGGGAAATTCTTCGCAGTTTATTCACGGTCACTCACGATTTTCCGAAACCCCAAAAAACTTGGCATGAAACACCTCCAAAGTCTGATCACCGCGCTGGTTTCCCTGGTTCTCACCACCATCGCGCCCGCCGCAGGGGAACAAAACCTGCTGCCGAACGGAAGCTTCGAGGGCAAGTCCCCGCTGCAAGGCTGGCTCACGAATTTCCCGGACGAGGAGTTCTACATCGGCAACGCGCCCTACGTGAAAATGGCCCCACCAGGCGAAACCGGCGGGCGCAAGGCGGTGATGTTGGATTTACCCGCTGGCATCGCGGGGAACCAGGGCGGTAAACTCGAGAGCGTGCCGGTGCCCGTCGTGCCGGGGGCGACTTACCGCGTGGCGGTGGACTGCATGACCTGGGATTTCGGCGCGAAGATCCACGCGGAGTGCTGGACCACCGACCCGCATCCGGAACAGAAACGCACCATTTTCCGCCGCGCACCAAAGGATGGAAGGCCCGCGTTGATCATGTGCTATCGCGCGCAGGTGCCATCGCCGCCGGGAAATTCGAAACAATGGAGCACGGCAGGGCGGGAATTTACGGTGCCGAAAACCGTGCTGGTCGCGGGCAAGGACCAGCAGCCGGAATTCATCTCCGTGAAGGTGGTCAATTTCGCCGGGACCCCGAACGCAGGGAAATCGTATTTTTCCAACTTCCGACTATTTCGCGTGGAATCGAAAGCTGACGATCAAAAGCCGCAACCGAAGCCGTAAGTTCCATCGGTGGAGAATCAAACATCAGTCATCGACGAGGCCGGAGGCCAGTCACCGCGCGAGATTTTGCAGCGCGCGGGGCGAGCCTTGAAGCTTGGGCGCGGCTTGACATCGCTGGCGATCGGACTGGTGGCAGCGGGCGGGCTGATGGCAATCTGGCTGGTGGCGGATGCTCGGCTGCATTTCGGCGCGCTGGGCCGCTGGCTTGGCTTCGTCGGGATTATCTTGCTGTTAGCCATCGCGCTGGCCCATGCCTGCAAGTCATGGCTGTGGCATCTGGATGACGCGGCGCTGGCCCGGCGCTTGGAAATGGCAACCGGGCGCGACGACAACGCGCTGGTGAACGCGGTGCAGCTCGATCGCTCACTGGAGGGAAATTCGCCGTGGCGCGGAGTGCTGTTAGGTGAACTCGCCGGTCTCTGGCGCGGCATCCCGTGGCAGCGGATTTATGACTGGAAATTGCTGCGGCGTTGGGCTGGTGCGGCGGGGGTGTTGATTTTGTTAGGCGGCCTGTGTTTCCTGCTCAAGCCCGCGGAATTCCGCCAACGCCTTGCCCGGGTGCTAATGCCCGCCAGCGAAATCGCACCGCTCACCCGCACCCGCGTGGTGGCCGTGGCACCGGGCGATCGCGTGGTCGCACGTGGCACGGAACTTGCGATGACTGTGACGCTGGCTGGTGAGGCGCCCGCCGAGGTCTGGCTGGTGGTGGCGAGTGGCGCAGGCCGGATCGACCGCCAAGCCGCCAAACGCGATGGCGCTGCGATGACGTGGACGGCGAATTTCAAATGGACCGAAGCCGGGCGTTATTGGTTCGAGGCTGAAGACGCGCGATCCTTCGAGCGAAAAATCGACGTGCGCGCTCCAGCCAAAGTGCTGGCCCGCCAGCTCACGGTGGTACCGCCGGTTTATACGAAATTAAAATCCGTTAGCGTCGCGGAAGGCACCGCGTGGCCAGCGATTCCTGCGGGCTCGAAGGTGACGCTGGACTGGACTTTTGACCGTGGCGTCAAGGAGCTTGCCGTCGAACATGACGAGGCGAAGGTTAGCCAGTTAGATAAACCCGAGTCGTGGAAACTCAGCGGTCAGTTGATGTCCAACCGCGCGTGGAATGCCCGCTGGACCGATGTTTCCGACCTAACAGACCAAGCCCGCGTGGTATTCAACGTCAAGGCTGACGAGGCGCCGCGCGTGCGCTTGATCCAGCCGACCGGCGAGGAGGAAGTGCTGCTCACCCGGGACGCCACGCTGCATCTAACTTTCGAGGCAAGCGATGATTATGGTCTGGCAGATGTCACGGTTTGGCGGGGAACGCCGGACAAGCCGGACGGGCGGGCGATCCAGACTTGGAAGCCCGGCCTGCCATCGTTCAAGCAGGTCATCGACATCCCGCTTTCACGCTGGCTCGGCAAGGAGGAGAGCGAGGCATGGTTTTGTGTTTCCGCGACGGATGCCAATGACGTGACTGGGCCGGGCCGTAGCTTGTCCCGGATGCTGGTGGTGCGGATCGTCACGGCGGACGAATTGAAGCGGGCGACGGATACCCGGCAGGGCGAGATGTTAGGAAGTCTGGACGATCTGTTGCGACTCCAACAAACGAACCTCGAAGCGACACGAGTGATTTTGAAAAATGGCCCGGGCGATGTCGCGACCTTGGTGGAACGCCAGTCACGTGTGCAGGAAACGGCGGTGCAACTGATCGCTAGTACCCCCGCCGGGTCAGCAGCGTGGCGCGATGTGCTCGGCGGTTTGGTGGCCAAGGAAATGCCGCAGGCGGTGTTAGCCCTGCGCGATGGGATTTCCACCAAAGACAAGGAACGGCAGGCGGCGCTGGCGAAAGGAGAGGCGTTAGAAATGGCGATCCTCGCCCGCTTGAAAAGCCTGCCCGCCGATCTCCGTGACGAGTCGGCAGGCGCGGCGGTCCGCGATCTGATCGGCAGAGTGGAAGCCTTGTTCAACCGGCAAAAAGCCCTGCACGAGCGAATGTTGAAAGCCACGAAAGGCGAGGGCGCGGCCTTGGCGAATGATCAGGATGCCTTGGCCGACGAGTCGCGGGTGGTCCGACAAGCGCTGGCCGATGGTGCGAAGAGCGCATCGCTCGGAGATGCTACATTCCGAGCTGTCCTAACCAAAGCGGCGGACTTGATGGGTGAGGTGAAAATTTACGAACAAATGACCCGTGCCGCAGAGCAGTCAGAGAATGAGACATTTCCCCTCGCTACCACGACCAGCAAGCAGGTGTTGGTGGATCTGGCGCGGGTCTTGGAAATGTTGAACACCACCCAGCGCAGCGGTGCGGGCGACAAGGCGGACTCGGTGAAGGAAGCCGCTGCGGACATCCGCGAAAAACTCGATGCCCTCACCGAACAACAGCGCGCAGTGGTCGAGAAGAGCAAAGCCCTCGCCGCCAAGAACGAGTTCAGTCCCGAGGACGCGGCGGTGGCGAAAGAGCTGTTAGCAAAAAAAGCGGAGATCGCGAAACTAATCGAGCAGATGCTAACAGACGCCCATGCGCTCCCGGATCTCAGGCCGATGGATGAGCTGCGCGAGGAGTTGACTAAAATTTTCGAGGACGTGATCCAACAGGATGCCGAACAGGCCGCCGCCGGGCAGTTGAAGCCGTCCGAGATCGCCGTGCAGAAGGAGGAGGGCCTGCTGGCAGCCTTGGAAAAAGCCGCCAAGACCGCAGCGGATATGGAAATGTGGTTGCCCGACAAGAACGAGACAACCAAGTGGCTGATGGAAAATTTCGACCTCACCGAGATGCCGGTAATTCCCAATTTGCCCTTGCCGGATTCGTTCACGGATCTCGTGGGCGACCTGCTCAAAAAACAGGAAGGGCTGGAAGATCAGGTTCAGGACGCCGCCTCTAACAACGCATTCGCCGTCAACCCCGCGAATGGCTGGGAAGTCGCCGACGGGCCGATGCCCGGCTTCAACGCGCAGGGAAAATCCGGCAACACGCCACCTAACAAAAACGAGCAAACCGGGCGTTCCAGCGGTGGCCGCGAAGGCGAATCGAGCGGTGAAATGGTGAACCAACGCGCGGATCATTTGGAAGGCAGTTCGATCGATGCACGGCGGACCAATGATCCACAGCAAAAAGGCCAGATCCAGGACGACGGCCCACCCGCGGATGCCAAGGCGACCGGCGGCGGCAAAGCGGGCGGCGCGAGCCAGCGCACCGGCATGGATGGCGACGCGCCACTGAGGACGGTCAAATCTCCCGACCAGATGCTCAACAACGCGCTCGCCGCGGAGCAGGCGCTGCTTTCGCAACAAGCGGCGAAAAGCTACGCGACCGCCCGCCTGTTCTATCTGCGTACCGGACCGCTGCCGGAAGTGGCGAGGCTTATGGATGAATCCCGTGAGGCCCTGAAAAACGGGCGACTGGCGGATTATGAAGCCCTGCACCGCCGGATCGTCGCCGGGCTGCGCAAGCTTGGAGAGGGCGGCTCGACGACCAATGTCACGGTGTTGGATGGCGGCGCGGGCGGGCGCTTCGTCGGGGAAAAACGCCTGCCCGGCGGAGCCGATGCCGCAGTGCCCGCGGGATTCCAACAACCCGTGGATGATTATTTCCGCGCCCTCGACACGCCATGATCCGGGTGCCTGGCTTACTTCTGTTAGCCGCGCTGGCCCAAGCCACCGCCTCGCCACCCGGTTGGGCCATCGCGGGTGCGCCGTATCGGGTCGCGCTCCACCCGGCGACCGCAGCGGATGCCGCCGAAGCAGGATGGGAAATCCGGATGCCGGACTTCGGCGGCGGGCGGCCCGACATGCGCGATGTAGTTTTGTTAGGAACGGACGGCAAGGAAATCGCACTGGACGCCATCTGGCGGGGAACCGGACGCACGCTGTTAGTCCTGGCGGAAGCCCTGCCGGGCGAGGGGGCGACGCTTTATTTCGGCGGCAACTCGGCCGTGCGCCTCCGCTCGTTTGCGGCGAAACGGAGCCTAATGTTAGAAATCCGACGACTGCCAGCTGGTGCAGACATTTTCACGTTCGGCGGCTGGCAGGCGGCATGGAGCAAATCTCCGGCGGTTGATGGTGTGGTCTTTGTCCCTTGGATTTTCCATGGCGGGAATCCCTTGGGCGATGCTGATCATTTCCTCAGTCGTTACACCGGCCTCTTGAAGACCGGCGGAAGCGGAGAGATTAAATTTTACACTCTATCAGATGCGGTGTCCTATATCACTGTGGACGGCCGCGCCGCGCTAAAATGGCAGGGCAAGCAGGCGCCACCGCTCAATCCGGAAAAAGCGCCGATGGCCAAGGTGTCGGTGCCGAAGGGTCTTACGCCAGTCGAGTATGATCACGCCGTCATCGAGGCCCCGGCGGCGATGGCGTTTGGCTGGGAGCGTGATGGAAAATTCGGCACCGTGCCGCCGGATGCCTGGGTGCATCCAGGGCAGGTCAAGGTCGGGGACATCGAGTCCAGCGACGGTGCGCCGGTTCCGTTAGGCACGCTGGAGGCAGAAAGCTACCTCGGCTACGGCGGCGAGTGGTATGTGCGGGTGAAATGCAGCGTCGCCAAACCCGGCGATGGCTGGCAGGCGGAGTGGGTGTGGCCGGATGGCAAAGTGGACAGCGGCTTGGAAATCCGGCGCTTGTGGATGAGCCTTGAACCCGCGCGGGTGATTCTGCGTTGGCGCAATGGCGGGCGACTTATCCAAGGCCAACGGACACTCATGATCCCGCAGAAAATGGATGAGGACTCGGTGAACAACGACCGGCAATTGGAGCATTTCACAGAATTGCTAGATGCCGAAAATCCCGCCATCATGGCCGAACCTTTGCGGAAAGCCGGTTTCGTCCTCGCCAAGGATTTCCTCCCGCCAGCCAAGGCCGCGCGCTGGGCAGAGGCCTGGCTAACAGTCGCAAAACCTGCGTCGGGCTTGTGGTCGCAGGCAATGACGCTGGCAATCCGGGAAGCCGCGAAACATGAGCCGAAGGTGGCCTTAGAAAGGTTGTTAGGACTCCCAGCTCCGGCCCGCGCGGCACTGGGCAGAGACGCGGACTTGCTGGAACTCGATCTCCGGGTTTTTTCGCTCAATGATCCAATGATCGTCGGCTTGGTTGAGAAATTGAGCAAGGGCGGCGACCGGAATCTCACCCGCATGGCCCAAATCCGCTTGGGTGACTATCAGCTTCTCAACGGTCACATCGAGGCTGCGGCCAAGTGTTTCGCGGATGCGGTTCCCGACCATGAGGCAACGGATCGGAAAGCCCCGGTGATCGACCGCTCGCACTCGTTGGCCTTGGAGGATCTGGTGAATGGCAGACATCTCGATGAGGCTCGCGAGAAACTCGACGAGTGGGAACGCCAGCGTCCGATGGCGCGGATGGAGGGCGACCAATTGCTCTGGCGGGCAAGGGTAATGTTCTTAGCGGAGGATTGGGCGCGCGCCTTGCAGGACTTGGAAACCAGCCTCAGAATCCGCCCCGGATCGCCGGAGGAAATCGAGGTGCTGTTCTGGCAGGCACGCGCGCTCTATGAACTCAAGCGCAAGGACGAGGCCCGGAAAATTTGGAATTCACTGGTGAAAGACTATCCGAAACACGAACGCGCCGATGCGGCGAAATTATGGGCGGCAAAACCTTAATTCTGTTAGTCGCGCTATTGGCGGCCGTCTCCCCTCTCTCCCGAGCGGACGGCCCAGGACGTATCTACACCAAGCCGGCTGACTCAGATACGGGCCTGATTTTGGGTAAAATAACCGGGGCCGTGCTGACCCACGCCATCGCCGTCGAGCGCGACCGCAGCCGTGTCTATTTGGCGGTGCTGGATGCGGCTGGACTGGGATTCCGCTTTCCTAACTTGCCGGTAGGCCGCTTCGATCTGGTCTTGGTCACTCGCGATGGCCAAGTGATCGAGGGTCTCTCCTTGGGAGAAAATGCGAAGTTGCCAGATGACCGAGCCAAACATCTGGAGGCTGGCGTGGCGAAGGCGGATTCGTTTTTCAACCGGCGCGTCATGCACCGGACCGGCATCGACGGCGAGGTTGCCTTGGTGTTCGTCGAGCGCATCCGCGATGGCCAAATCCTGCGCGGCTCGGGTGAAAAACTCGATGCCTGTCTGCGCCGCTTGGAAATCATCGAGCTGCACGAAGCGGACGATGAGTGGCAAATGGTTCACACCCGCCACCTCTATCGGGAAGAGGCACCGCGTGGGGCCGGGCTGCCATTTCTCACCCACCGCCAGCTTCCCGCGCTGGGCAACTTACGCATCGCAGACACCCCGCGCGACCTTGGCAGCATCGATCTAACGAAACACTAACATCATCATGACCACGCAGAAATGTTTGAGAATCATCAGCGGCAGCGAAAAAGGCAGCCTCATTCCGCTGTCATCGCCGCCTGTCACCATCGGCCGCTCCGACGACAACCGCATCATGCTTTCTCCGGAAATCGGCGCATCACGGCATCATGCGGAACTCACCGAGGATGACGGCCTGTGGTCGATTCGGGATCTGGGCAGTATGAACGGCACCTACGTCAACGGCGAGAGAATCGAGTGGCCGCGTGTCCTGCATGCGGGCGATAAGCTCAAAATCGCAGCGGATGTGATGATTTTCGAGGAGGCCACGGCCGCTCCCGAATCCCCCGCGACCAAGGCCGGCACGCCCACCGTGAGTCTGACGACCACGAAGACAGATAAGCCGTTAAATCACAGCCAGCCCGACATGGAGATCGCGGAGGAAACCGCCGCCCAACTGCGGGTGCTGGTTCCCAAATTGGAATCCGTGGTGACAGAAATCGGCAAGTGCATCGTCGGTCAGCATGAAATCCTGCACAGTCTGATGCTGGCCCTCATGTCGCGCGGCCATGTGTTGATGATCGGCCTGCCAGGTCTTGCAAAAACGCTGATGATCCGCACCCTCGCGGAAGTACTCGATTTGCGCTACCGGCGCATCCAATTCACTCCCGATCTGATGCCCACCGACATCACTGGGACGGACGTGTTAGAAGTGGATGAAGTCACCGGGCGGAAAAGCTACCGCTTTATCCGCGGGCCGGTTTTCACCAATATCCTGCTGGCGGACGAGATCAACCGCACGCCGCCCAAGACCCAGGCCGCGCTGTTAGAAGCGATGCAGGAATCACACGTCACCGCCGCCGGTGAAACCTACGCGCTGGCTCCGCCGTTCTTCGTGCTCGCCACCCAAAATCCCCTTGAACAGGAAGGCACCTATCCGCTGCCCGAGGCCCAGCTCGACCGCTTCATGTTCAGCTTGCGCGTCGATTACCCGAGCGAGGCCGAGGAGGAGGAAATCGCCGAAAGCACGACCTCGGACCGCAGTGTCGAATTGTCAAAACGCATGAGCGGCGAGGAAATTCTCCTCTTGCAAAAACTCGTTAGACGGCTGCCGGTGTCGAAGCATGTCGTTAAATATGCGACGCGTCTCGCCCGCGCCACACGCCCTGCGGATCCTCGTGCTCCAGAGGCGGTGAAAAAATGGATCCACTGCGGCGCCGGGCCGCGCGCGACCCAGTATTTGCTGTTAGCCGCCAAGGCAGGAGCCGTGATGCGCGGCAGTCTGGTGGTCAATTGCAGCGACATCCGACTCGCCGCCCCACCCGTGCTGCGCCACCGGATGTTCACCAATTTCGCGGCGGATTCCGAGGGCGTTGACGTCGATGCCATCATCGCAACGGTTCTCAAGGAAGTTCAGGAGCCGGGGGAAAAGGACTATCAGGATGCAAAATAAGCCCGCCGATCCCATGCTTTGGCTGCTCCAAGCCAACGATACCGCCTACCCCTCGGGTGCCTATGCCCACTCGTTCGGGCTGGAGGAACTCGTCGAGGCGGGGGTCATCACCACGGCGACGGATCTCGAAAATTTCCTCGAAAAACAAATCCTGCCCGCGCTTCTGACTTTTGAGCTGCCATTCTTCGCCCGCGCCCATGCCGCCGCCGTTGCCCAGGACAGTGACGAACTCTTCGCGTTGGACACCGAACTGGATGCATGGCGAATTCCTTCTGAACTCCGCGATGCCTCGCGTCGGATCGGCTCGCAACGGCTGGATTTGTTAGCCCTGCTCGATCCTTCACCCCTGATCCTCCATCAACGGAAAATTTCCCCGCGCAGCCATCATCTCGTCGTCACCGCGCTGGAACTTTCGAGCTTGCCGCTGGCGCAGGCCGCGCGAGCTTTTGCATTCCAATCCATCGCCGGTCTGACCGCTGCATCCATGAAACTCATGCGGATCGGCCAGACGTCCTGCCAGCAAATTTCCCGCCGCACACTGGTTAGGCTGGGTGAAAAAATCGACGCCGCGCTTTCCCATGAAGCCGACGGCTGGTTCAATCCTCTTCTAGAAATCGCCTCACTCCGCCATGCCCGCGCCAACCACCGACTCTTCATCTCCTGATTCGAAACAACGCCCCTTCCGCCTCGGCGTCGGTGGTCCCGTTGGTTCGGGGAAAACGATGTGTGTGCTCCGCCTCAGCCAGTGGCTCAAGGATGAAATATCGTTAGCTGTGATCACTAACGATATCTACACCCGTGAGGATGCCGAGTTTCTCCTTCGCGCGGGCGTCCTGCCGGCGGATCGGGTCATTGGAGTGGAAACCGGAGGATGCCCGCACACGGCGATCCGTGATGACACCAGCATGAACATGGCGGCGGTGATCGACTTGGAAAACCGTCACCCGGAGCTGAAACTCATCCTGATAGAAAGCGGCGGGGATAATCTATCAGCCACTTTTTCCCCAGAGTTGGTCGATGCCTATATCTATGTCATCGACGTGGCGGAAGGTGATAAAATCCCGCGCAAAGGTGGTCCCGCGATTCGCACCAGCGATCTTCTGCTAATTAATAAAACCGAACTAGCCCCCTATGTCGGAGCCGACCTTGAGGTGATGGCCCGCGATGCGGAAATGCAGCGTGGCAGCAGACCCTTCCTGTTCGCGGATCTTAAGTCGGAGAAGGGGAAAGATGATCTGCTATCATGGTTAAAGCATGAGTATTTGTTCATTTAACTCGAGCGCGGAATTGATTCCGCCCGTAGCCACCGACCCGCACGGAATGAATTCCGCGCTCCCGGTTTCCGGCACCTCGCTCTCCGGCCACTTGCATCTCCGCTGCGAGTGCCGGGCGGATGGCGTTCCCTATATCTCAGAGCAGAGCTTTCGCGCACCTGTCCATCTTAGCAAATCGCATCTCGACCATGGACATCTGGTGCAAAGCATTGTCAATCCCACCGCCGGATTCTTCGACGGCGATATATTGGATGCCACCATCCACGTCGCACCCGGTGCGAAGCTCGTTCTCAGCACGCCGTCAGCGTCACGGGTTTATCGCACCCGTTCGGGAGCAGCGGCGGTGAATTCACAACATTTCGACATCGGGGAAAAGGCGTCACTTGAGTGGATTCCTGAACCGTTCATCCCGCATGCCGGGGCGCGGCATGTGCAACGAACAAAAATCAATCTTCACCCGACGGGCAGCCTGTTGTTTTTCGATTGGATCGCACCGGGCCGGGTGGCGATGGGCGAAATTTTCGCCTATCAGCAATTGCGCTGGGAGCTGGATTTGTTTCTCGGCGATGCCCTCATCGCCCGCGAACGCCATGACCTGCGACCGGGCGGTGACAGCCTTGAAGCGCTACGGGCGAAATTCCCCGCCGCCCATTATCTTTCGGTATATGTCGCCGGGAAGCTGGCGGAAAACTGGCCGGCCGCGGAACTGGACGCACTCAGCGGTGACGCGGTCTATCTTGGCCACGGCCCGCTGACAGGTGGGGTTTCCGTGATCCGCGCGCTTTGCCGGGACAGTCTTGCTGCTAGAAAACTGATCGAAACCCTGCGCCCGCTGCTTTACGTCGCTGCGGGCATGAAGCCACCCGGCTTGGGGCGAATTTTCTGCTAGACATCGCGGGAAAAAGGAAAAGGCGCGGATTCATTGCTGAATTCCGCGCCTTATACATATCCCCTCTCGCTGGGGTGGCGGCATTGATGGCAAACTGGTTTCCCCCCGGAACCCGATTTGCCTGCCGCACGCGCGAGGCTGATGGGAACTTGAGACATTATTTCGGCTTTGTAAATAATTAATTTTAGCTGGGTGAATTTCCCTCAATTTGACCCCCGCCGAAGTAGTGGTAGAGCGCCTCGATGGAGCCGTAGCCATGGGCTGCACGGGCGATCAAGCCACCGGTTGCGGCGATTTTTTCCCGGACCTCGGCGATGGCGTTCGCGGGGCAGGCCGTCATTGCGGCGTTCGCGGGATCGAGCATTTCCAGGTCGTTGTGGCTATCGCCAATGGCAAAGCAGCGCGCGGCGGTTAGGCCGTAGTGCTTGGCGATCTGGCTCAGGCTGCTGCCTTTTTGAAAATCCCGGTGGCCGAAGCGCAGGTAGATCGAATTCCGCTGCCAGGCCAGATGTGGCTCGGCGGCAATGATTGTTTCGAGACGCCCGACGATCCATTCCATCTCCTCTTCCGATTGGGAAATGATCCCGGCCGGCTCGCCAGCCATTTCCAGCCATTGCGCCCCGGTGGATTGCTCGATCTCCTGGCGGATTTTTTTAAGCAGCTTTCGGGAGTGCTTGAAGAGTGCGTGAATTTCCTTTTCACAGCGCCGATTCCACTCCGAGTGCGGCAACCAGCGCCCAAAATTGTTAGGGAAGTAAATCTCACGCTCGCGGGCCACCACCCAATCTGGCAGAAAGGGAAACTGGCTCTCGATGAATCCCTCTACCATCTGCGGCATCGAGCGCCCCGTGTTAATGCCCCAGACCACGCCCTGTTCCTCGCGCAACTTGCGGACGATCTCGAAAAAATCGGCTGGCACCGGCGGGCTTTCACCGGAGAAATGCAAGGTTCCATCGAAATCAAACGACAAGATCGCGGAAGGCACGGGCGGGGCGGGAAGGGTGTGCATGGATCGTGAAGAAGCGAAAGTCTCGGCGCGAAGCTAGCGGGTGGTTTTGAAAAAGCGAATCCAGGAATCACCACGCATCCAGCCTACCGGAAGCTACCGCCACGCATCAGGATTTGTGGGGTTTTGTGTAGCGGTGCAAGGTGTAACCCGCTTGATAGAGGGGAGGCGTTGTGCCACCCAAGAAGGGGATTCCCATGGCCGCTCCAGCCCATTTCCGGCGACGGCGCTTACGCTCTCCAACACTTCACGCCATAATCCGTAAATCCTGATGCTCGCCAAAAGAGCGGGCGAACCTGATTTGACCAGACTCTCCGCGCTTGCAGTCGGCGCGATCCCCCCTGAGACTCCGCCCATGTTCACGCCGAAGTGGAAAAAGGAAGCTCAGCACCTCGTCAAGGGGGCGCGGAAATTCGTCAATTACAAACGCGACCTGCTCAAGCCGGAGCGCGTTGCCGAGATCGAATCCCGCCGGACGGATCTGTTATCCGCGATCAGCTCCAAGGATCGCGCCAAGGTGGATGAGGCCTCCAAGCAGATTCGCTTGGTCTGCGAGAACGCGCTGCCCAAGGAGCCGCCGCTTGGCTGGTTCGAGGAAAATGTCGAGGTCATGTTCGTCGCCATCGTCATCGCCCTCGGCCTGCGAGCCTATTATTTGCAGCCGTTCCGCATCCCCACGGGGTCGATGCAGCCGACGCTCAACGGAATCATCGGCAAGCCGCTGAAGCGCGACCAGTGGCCGAATTTTGCCCAACGGCTGGTGGAGCAGGTGTTGCGCGGCAGAAGCTATGTGTATGTCGAAAATGACCGCGATCGCCACATCGCCATCACCCAGGCAGGTGGCCTCGACATCAAGGACATTCAATACTGGCACTTTTTCAGCCGTGCGGAAATCCGCTTTTCAGATGCCGAACCAATCCGCCTGCCGGCCCCTACCAATCCCTGCTCCGAAATCGGCCTCGGCGCGGCTACCAATTATGCAGTTAGAAATGGCGCGCTCATCCCCAAGGGCATGGTCCTCTGTGAAGGCACGATCGACTCCGGTGACCTCGTGCTGGTCGATAAGTTTTCCTACAATTTCCGCAAACCGAAGCGCGGCGAGGTGTTTGTTTTTAACACCATCGACATCGAAGGTATCCAGAAGCGCAGCGGCGAGCAGGGGGCTGGCTCACACTACATCAAGCGGCTCTGCGGCGTCCCCGGTGACACGCTTTCCATCCAATCGCCCAACTTGCTAGTCGATGGGAAAATCGCGCAGGAGTTCGGCATTCAGCGGGTGATCCATGGCGAGGGCGTCTATTCCATCAACCCGAACGGCTACGGCCTCGCGAGCACCGCCGAACCGCTCCATAAGGGGAAAAGACTGCCACAGTATCTCGCCAAGGAAGGCGCGACGCTCGCCCTCGCCGCCACCGCCCGCCCCGGAATGCGGGAATACGCAGCCCTCGGCGACAATACCGGAAACTCGTTGGACTCTCGCTACTGGGGTCCGGTGAAGGAATTCAACCTCGTCGGGCCCGCGCTCTTCTCACTCTGGCCGATCACCACCGGCCACTGGGGATTCATTCATTGATCCCGTGTCCGTCGCCTCGCAAATCACCCGCAAGGCGAGGTCGAATCTGGCATTCGCCCTGAAAATCCTGCCCCGCGAGCGGCGGGATGACATGGTGATCTTTTACGCCTTCTGCCGGACCATGGACGATCTCGCGGACGATCCGGGACTCGCGACTGATGAGCGGGGCCGATTGCTAGATTTCTGGGAAAAGGGACTCACCACGGGCTTCGTGGCGGCGGATGAATTTCAGCGCGAGGTGATTTCTCTGCGTGATCGGCGGCAGATTCCGAACGAGCTGTTAGTCGCGATCATCCACGGCTGCCGGATGGATTTGCAGCCCCAGCGCTTCGCGACCTGGGCGGATCTATCAAACTACAGTTGGCAGGTCGCTTGCGCGGTGGGCTTGGTTTCCATCCGGATTTTCGGCTGCTTGGAGACTGGCTCAGAGCGCTACGCGGTGGCGCTTGGCCACGCCCTGCAGTTGACCAACATCCTGCGCGACATCGCGGAGGACCTCGAAAACGGCGGGCGGATCTATCTGCCGTTGGAGGATCTGGCGCGTTTTCACTACACCCCGGAGGATCTCGGCAACCGGGTGCGGGACGAGCGCTTCCTTGCGCTGATGGCTTATGAGGCCGCGCGGGCGGAGGGGTTTTTCGAGGAAGCCGCCGCAGTCTTGCCTACCAAAGATCGCGCCGCGCTGGCCCCGGCGCGGATCATGGCGGATATTTATCGCACCCTGCTGGAAAAAATGCGCGATGATGGTTTCCAAGTTTTTAAAAAGCGTTACCGTCTTTCCAAGTTTCACAAGCTGGCGATACTTTCCAAGCATCTACTCGCCCGCTCGTCCTGAGCCGATATACATCCATCAACCCTAGTTCCGAAGCCATGTTAAAACTCAGCCTTCCTCTTGTTGTCGCCAGCCTCGCCGGGTTGGTTTCCTGCGTCGATCCGGATTCCCCGCCGAATCATCATCCACGGAATCCGCCTCCCTACGGACCGGTTGACCCGAATACCGGCACCACTAGCGTTGATCCACCGGCCCCTAACCCCCAACCCGAGCCCCCGCCGCCTACCGCGACTGGCGGCTACCCGACCGCCCAGCGCACCGCGAATCCAGATCAGGTGCTCAGTCCCTACGAGCCGTATAACGTCATCGACGTGGCCGGCTTCAAATCAGGCCAACTCGCGCGCGACCCCTCTAACCAGAAAATTTTCCGTGTGCCGTAAGGCGACTGCTTGAAATTATTCCACCTTGTTTCGCAGGAAAAATCCGCGATCAAACGTGGCGGATCACGCGCGAGCGGTCAAAGCGGGCCTTGGGCAGGCTGGCGTATTTGTCATCCGCCGCACGGTAGCCTAGGGCGCAGGCAACCACGGTCGCATAGCCGCTGCCTGCCAGCCCGAGGAGCTGGTCGTAGCCAGCGGTGCTGATGCCCTCCATCGGACAGGCGTCGATTTCTAACACCGCAGCGGCGGCCATCAACTGACCGAGAGCGATGTAGGCTTGGCGGATATTCCATGCCGCCCGCGCCTCGTGGCTCATGGACTGGGCGAAACCTTCGATCATGCCCTTGAGCGGTGCAACGGCATCAGGGCTACTGCCTTGAACTTCAGTTAGGCACCGCATCCAACTATCGATGTCGGATGCGTCCAGATCGGTGCGGGCGGTTAGGACGAGGAAATGCGATGCCTCGGTGACTTGCGGTTGCTGCCACGACTCGGTGGCGAGATTGGCGCGGACGCCGGGATCGCCGATGACTAGGAATTTCCACGGTTGGAGGCCGAAGGAGGAAGGGGTGAGGATCAGTGCTTCCTCAAGCGCATCCCAAGTCGCGGCGGGGATTTTGCGGGTGGAGTCGAAGCGTTTGGTGGCGTAGCGCCAGCGCAGGGCGGCGACGAGTTGATCCGGGGCAAGTGTCATGGCGCGGCCACTATTTCGCATCAATCTCGAAAGGCAAGGAAGCGGATGGTAAATCTTTAAGAGTAAGACTGAAAATGACTCCGTATTGCTGTTGCACGCGGTTGTCGCTGTGGCTGAAGCCAAGGCCAGCCACCCAATTTCCCAAATCGCGGTGGACGCTGTATTGCTCGTATTCAAGGGTGCCGTCGGCAAACTCGAAAATATGGTGGGTCCCGACGCCCCAGTTCTCGTTCAAGCGGTAATAGGCTTGGAGATCGACGCGGTTGGAGTCGATGAGCACGGGGTGACCGTTCAAGACCCGATAGCCGAGGGAGAACTCGAAGTTCTGGGTGGGCATGAAGCGCAGGCGGCTGGTGAATTCATTGAAGCCCGAGCCACCGCTGGCGATGGGGAATTGAGTTTCAAAATCCAGACCGAGCCAAGGCAGCGGCTGCCAGCGGACGTCGTTGTAGAGGTTGGAGAAATTCCGCATCCCCTCAGGATCGGTGATGAATGCGTCGATGTAGGTATCCAGATAAAGCCACTCGTAACTCTGCGCATCACGCTTGGTCAGCAACTCGTTGCGGACGCCCATGCGCAAGATGTTCCAGCTCTGCAATTGGTCAACGGCGGTGAAACGCAGGGGGTCCAAGGGCTGCGGACGGGTCGTCGGCGTGAGCCGATCCACCATCGGATCAGCGGCGGAAAAGTCGTTGGATGAAATCACCGACCAATTCACATACGGCTGGAGGATGTGCCGGAAGCCGTCGATCCCCCACTGGGAATTCCGGTAGTCGCTGAGATTTTTTGAAAACTTCACCGAAGCTACCGCCCCGGCGTGGAGATAGGTGCGGTCCGCAGTGTCGATGGGGCCGTCAACCGCCCAATACCGCGAATAGCCGATGCCGGCATCCGGCGTGAGATTAAAAAAGCCGCCGAAGGTGAGCGGGAGCGAGAAGTCCTGATAGGTATTAAAACGGGCGTAATTGGAATCCAGCAGTTGCGAACGAATCGCGGCGCGCTGCGGATCGCCGGGTGGCAGGGCGAGGATTTTCTCTGCCAGCAACCGATCATAGCCGGTGAGCTGGTTGAGCAGCGCCGGGGCCGCAGGATCGCCTGGAGGGAGCTTTAACAAGGGATCAATGATGTAGTTTTTCGTGGGTTCCCCGGCGGTTTCCCCGATGATGCCGAATGACGTGTTGCCCTCGTGAAGCAAGGGCAGCCCGAACAACGGAGCTCGCGCCTGATCGAGTGCAATCTCCGGCGAGCGGGTGTCCGAGCGATAGAAATCATTGATCCGAAACCGCCCATAAAGCGATAGCAGGGAGTTGTCATCCCGCCGATAGAGGCCGAGTGTGTTGTCCGGCGCGGGATCTGTCTGATAGAGCCTGGGCTGGAAATCCTCTAGGTAGTGCGGGTCGCTCAGAAGGGTTAAATTCGTGTCGATCCGCCAATCCGCGTCGCCCACTTTACTTGGCCAATCCGGCAACTTCATTTCAAGCCGGTGCTTTAATTCGAGGCGGTAGCGGTCCTCGGACACCGCACCCCGCGGGACTCCAGAACTCTCGGTATCCGGAGCGAGGTCATACAAATAGTACAAGCTCAGCCCGCTGATCTCGTCTTTGTTTTTGATCCGGGTATCGACGAGATCGACGCCAGTGCCGACGCCGCGCAGGGAGCGCAGATCCAGGTGCCAGCGGGAAAGCAGCCAAGCGTCCTCATTTTCCCCGGTCGCGGGATTGGTTTTGCCGCCCAGCATGATGCCATAGGTGTTGAGCAGGTAAACGCCCCAGTTAGAACGCGAGCCGGGGATGAAATGATAGCCAAGGTCTGCATCCAAGGGCTGGCTGAGATAGGGCAGCCAGAACACCGGGAGGTCGCCGGCGTAGAGTTTCATGTCGTTGAAAACGATTTTCTCGCCGGGATAAATGGTGGTTTTGCGGGCGCGGATCCAGTAGTTCGGGTCCGCTTCGTCATCGGTGGTGATGCCAGCATTTTCACCGACATAGACTTTTTTTCCGCCCCGGTCCTCGACGGTGAATTTCCCGGCTTCTAGCAAAATCGGATCAAGCGAGGCCCGCAAGCCGCTGGCGTCGAGAAATTTTCGCTGATAGAAATAAACCGCCCGGTCGCCGCGCTGCAATATATTACCCTGATAGACGCTGACGTGGCCGATCAGGGTCGCTGTCGCCGCCTTCAGATCCACGACCACGCTGTCAGCGAAGGCTTCGAGGCCGTTGTCCCCGGTGATTTTTACGCCCGGTCCGGAGTAGCGCAGGCCCACGTCCTTGATGCCCTCGATGGTGCCGCCGCCGTAGTTGCTGATGTTCAGATCCTTTGGCATTGCGATGGCTTCGGCATCTGGGGTGCCGAAGGGGATCTCAGGGGGCGGCACCGGTTTGATCGTATCGACCGCTGGCGAGGCGGCCGCCGCTTCGGGCAGGACCTGATTTTCCTGGGCAGCAAGCGGTAGGCAAAGCAGCGGGGAGAGGATCCATGCACCAAGTTTCAACATCGCCGTGATAAGAAAACTCCCGGCGCATGAAGTAAAGGGAGAAAGCCAGCACTTGTCGGGTGTAAAATGTTTTACGCCACGCGATTCGTAGCCATCATCGGCCATGCAGATTGCCAAGCGAGCCGCCATCGTCGGAGTGACCGGGTCCATCGGGTGTGGCCTGCCCGCGTTGTTGGCGGAAAAAGGCATCGCGACCACCGGGATCAGCCGGGCGGGAATGGGGCCGATTTCCGGCATCGACCAATGGCAAACACCCGAGAAATTGGATTTTTCCAAGCACCACGCCATCATCAATCTGGCCGGCGAACCCATCGACCAGCGATGGACCAAAAGCGCCCGCCGCCACTTTCATGACAGCCGCGTGGGCATGACCGCCCGGGTTGTTGAGGCCATCGCGGAGCTCCCAGATGGGAAGCGTCCGAAGGTGTTGGTGAATGCGTCCGCCGTCGGGATTTACGGCGACCGCGGCGATGAAATTCTAACGGACACCTCCCGCAAAGGTCGTGGCTACCTGGCCAACCTTTGCCGCGACTGGGAAGAGGCTGCGTGGGATGCCGAGTCGCTCGGGGTCCGCGTGGTCTGCCTGCGGATCGGCATCGTCCTCGGGAAAAACGCCCGCGCGTTTAAAAAACTCCGCAGCGTCTTCAAGCTCGGCCTCGGCGGCAGACTCGGCTCTGGCGAGCAATGGATGCCGTGGATTCATCTAACTGATTTACGCGCCGCCATCGTCCACGCCGTGCTCTCGGAAAATCTAGCAGGCCCGGTCAATGGCACCGCGCCGCACCCGGAGCGCAACCGCGAGCTGACCCGCAAGCTCGCCGCCGCGCTGCACCGCCCGGCGGTTTTCCCGGTGCCGCCATTCGCCCTGAAGCTCGCGCTTGGCGAGTTCTCCAGCGCCCTGCTCGCCGGTCAGCGTGCCCTGCCTACCGCGCTTGAAGCGGATGGCTTCGAGTTCAGCTATCCTACTTTGGAAAGCGCCTTGGCCGATCTCATCTGAATTTCTAACACCCATGCGCACCCTCGCCTTCTCCGTTATCTTTCTAACGGTCATTCCCTGTCCCGCCGCCGAAACGCTGCCACCCGGCGGCGTCGAGCTGGTGACCACGCAAGGCAAAATCACCGCGGCTGGCGGCAATGGCGGCAGCGCCGGCAAGGTGGAAGTGACCGGTCAGCCATTTTCCGCAGCCATGCGGATCACGGTGGTTACCGCCACTCCGGGGAAACCATGGAGCGCGCAGTTGACGACGCCGCTCACGGCAGGAACGGTGAAAAAAGGCGACCGGCTGTTAGTTTGTTACAGGGCCCGCAGCGTGGGCGATGGCAGCGGTGAGGTCATTGCGAAGGTGCAGCTCCCCCAGCCGTCGTATGCCGCCGTCGGCATGACCGCCCCGGCGAAAATCGGCCGCGAGTGGGAGCAGGTGAACCAACCTTTCATCGCCAGCCTCGACGTGCCGGAAGGTCAGGGCGAATTGACCCTCTTCCTCGGCGAGCGGGTGCAGGCGGTGGAAATCGCCGAGGTCCGCGTGCTGGATTACGGCCCGGATTTTCCACTTGAAAAACTCCCACACCAAAAAATCACCTATCCCGGTCGCGAAGCTAACGCCCCATGGCGGAATGCCGCGCTCGCCCGCATCGATCAAATCCGCAAGGCGGACTACGCCGTGCAACTCGTCGATGCCGGCGGTCATCCGTTAGCGAACAGCACCGTCACCGTCGAGCTGGACCGCCACGAGTTCGGCTTCGGTTCCTGCATCACGCGTGGCATGCTGACCCAAGAAACCCCGGATGGCGACCGCTACCGCGCCATCGCCCAGCGGACCTTCAGCAAGGTGGTTTTTGAAAACGATCTCAAACCCGACTCGTTTCCCCTCGATGCGAAGGGTCGGGATGAGCTGGAAAAAAGCCTGATCTGGCTAAAGGCGAACGGCATCGCGATTCGCGGCCATTATCTGATCCAGGAAGCCGTCGATGGTTGGACGCGAGCCCGGCTGAGCAATCCGGAAAAATTGAAAACGGATCTGTTGGAAAGCGTTAGGAAGCGCATCACCACCATCGGCGACCGCGTGATCGAGTGGGATGTGATCAATCATCCAATCGCGTGGCAGGGCGCGGAGCTGCTCGGGCAAAAAGGCCCGCCGCTCGATACGCTCGGGATGGACGTTTTTCGCGAAGCCCGCCGTCTAACGAAGCTTCCGCTCTGCATCAACGAGGATCAGCTTTTCCGCCCCGGTCCCCAGCAGGACAAGACATATGAGCTGTTGGAAAAATTCAAACGCGACGGCATCCGGGTGGACGGACTCGGCAATCAGGCTCATTTCCACAGCAGCTTCCTGCCTTCGCCGGAAGACCAGTTACGCATCACCGATCGCTTCGCCACCGTGGTACCCAAGCAAGTCATCACCGAGTTCGACATCGTCACGAACGGCGACGAGCAACTCGCCGCCGACTACCTGCGCGACAGCCTGATGGTGAGTTTCAGCCATCCGGCCTACGACGGATTTCTGCTATGGGGTTTCTGGGAAGGCCGTCATTGGCTGCCCGAGGCGGCCTTGTGGCAAAAAGACTGGACCATCAAACCCACCGGCCAAGTCTGGGAAGATTGGGTCGGAAAACGCTGGCACACCCGTGAAACCCTCACGACCGACGCGCATGGCATACTCCACTGGCGCGGCTTCAAAGGCACCTACCGGCTCGCAACAGGCGCTGCCAAATCCACGCCATTTCACCCTGGAACGACAGCATCCCCGGCCAAGATCGTCCAGCCCTGAAGCGTCGCTGAGATGCCACAATCAGGAACTTGCTTTTGAAAAATCGCGTCCTAAGCTCGGCCCATTGTGACCCATCCCGCGCAGTTGCGACTTCTCAATTTCTGGCCGCTGCTCGCTGCCGCCGGGTTGATGGTTTCCTGCGACTCTCCGCAAAAACGCGGTCTCCGGGAGCTCGCCAAGGCCGGCATCGAGCCCTCCGGCAGCGCCTTGTTGCAAGCGGTCGCGGATCAAGATGCAAAACGCGCGGGCTGGCTGCTGGATGTCGGAGTTTACACCGAGCAGCGTGACGATCAGGGCCGCACCCCGCTGCGGATCGCGATCGAAAACAGCGACCTCCCTTCGGTTTATAAACTGCTCGACGCCAAGGCGAACGTGGACATCACTACCCCGGACCATGTTAGTATGTTAGGCGTCGCTGTTGCCCGTGGGGAAACGGCGATCATCGACCGTCTGTTAGCCATCGGCGCGCGCACCGATGGACTGATGCCGGATGGCGAGAGAATCCTGCCCTGGGCGATCCGCAACGGCCGCCTCACCTTCGTCCGCTCCATGATGAAGGCTGGCGCGGACCCGCACCTCAAGGACCGCGCCGGAAATCCGCTGCTCCACGTCGCCATGGAGTCCGGCCGCCGGGATCTGGTGGATTCGCTGATCGAACTCGGCGCGGACCCGGGTGCCACCAATGCCGCCGGGGAAACCACCATTCAACTCGCCTTCCACCGGGGCTGGCTGGACGTGGTGCCCAAGCTCGCCGCCGCCGGGGCCGATCCAAACGCGCCGGGCGCGGATGGCCTCACGTTGTTGGATCAGGCGGTCACGGAGCGCGATACCACCCGGGTTGCCCTGCTTTTGAAAATCGGTGCCGACCCAAACGCCCGCCATTTAACCAACAGCTCCGAGTCGCCGTTAGAGCGAATTTTCAAAGCGCGCAACTTGCCCATGCTCCAGGTTTTTCTCGATCACGGTGCCAAGCCCACGGGGGGAAATTGGGATACCTGGCTGTGGAAAGCCCTGGCCCAGCGTGATCGCGCCGCTGTTAAAATGCTGTTGGATCATGGCGCACCGGCCAGCACCCGTGGACCGGGCGGCCTCATACCCGTCGAGGCTGCCGCACTCGCGGGTGATGGCTCATTGGTGAAGCTTCTAACCGACTACGGCTGCCCCACTGGCAGCGCCCTCTATCAGACAAGCGCCCGCGGCGACTCCGACATGGTGAGCCTACTCATTGCCTGCGGACAATCCGTGAATGCCACCCATTTTCCCACCCGCGACACCCCGCTGGGAGCCGCCATCCGCAACAAACGGGATCGCGTGGCGTCCCTCCTCTTGAAAAATGGCGCGGATGTGAACCTCCGCCTGCCGGAAGGCCAAGCCCCGCTCCACCTCGCGATCGCCACTGGCTGCCACCTCACCGTGAAGAACCTCCTCAATGCCGGGGCCGATCCTAACACGCCGTTCAGCCTGCCCGTTTCTAGCAGCTTCCTCAAGTCCGTCCGCCCCGGCTTCATGCGCTATCTTTTTAAAAACGACCGCAACATCACCCCACTCATGTTAGCCGCCGATTCCGGGGTCGTCCAGACCGCCCGCCTGCTCCTGAAATATGGAGCGAAGAAAAACGTCTGGACCCACGCCTACGCCATGTGGCCGATCAATTTCGCCTCCCGCCGCAGTGACGTGCAAATGATGCGGCTCTTCCTCGGTCGCGACCCGCTGCGCGAGGAACGCCACATCGAGATCCGCCTCTCCGAGCAACGCGCGCGGTTGTTCGACGAACATGGCGTGGAAATTTTCACGACCAAGGTCTCCACCGGTCGCCCCGGATTTTCCACACCCACCGGCGAGTTCGTCATCACTGACAAGAACCGCACTTGGACCTCCACACTCTATCACGCCAGCATGCCCTATTTCCAGCGCCTCAGTTGCGCGGACTTCGGCCTTCACCAAGGCGTCGTCCCCGGCTATCCCGCCTCCCACGGCTGCATCCGGGTACCCGAAGGTAATGCCGCCAAGCTCTTCACGATGACCGAAGCCGGTGACCGCGTGCGGATCATCCCCTAGCCAATCATCCGTGAACGCCCGCGTCCTCATCGACGGCCCCTCGGAACTCGTCTTCGACTATGCCATCCCTCCCGGCCTCGACGTGCGCCCCGGTTGCCGCGTCCGCATCCCGCTGCGGCGAAAATCGGCCACCGGCACCGTCCTCTCCATCGGCGAACCCGAGCAAGCAGACTTCGCCCTCCGCGAGCTGGAATCGCTCATCGATCCCGAGCCGCTCATCACTCCGGTCTTGCTGAAAACCGCCGACTGGATCGCCCGCTATTACGGCTCCAGTATCGAGTCGGTCATCCGTTCGGTCCTGCCCGAGGGCGTGCGCTCCGAGGAAAATTCTGCGAAGACCCGCCGTGTCGCCATCCTCGCTGCCACGCCCGATCCCGAGGCTTTGGCGAAATTGGAAAAACGAGCCCCCCGCCAGTTCGCCATCCTCGCCCTGCTCGCCCATGCCCCCGATCTCCGCCTGCCGGTCGCCGACCTTGGCGAGGGCAATGCCGCCGCGCTCAAGGCTCTGGAAAAATCCGGCCAACTCCGCCTCGAAGCCGAGGAAATCCGTCGCGATCCGGATGCCGACAACGTGGAGGAAATTCTCGAATCCCTCCCGCTCCCGCTCAATCCCGACCAAGCCGCCGCCCTCGATGTCGTGCTGGCCGCCGTCGCGCATCCCACCACCACCAAACCCATCCTGCTGTTAGGTGTCACCGGTTCCGGGAAAACCGAGGTCTATCTCCAAGCCGCCCAACGCGCCCTCGATCTCGGCAAAACCGTGCTCGTCCTAGTCCCGGAAATTTCCCTAACACCCCAGACCGTCCGCCGCTTCAAGTCCCGCTTCGCCGCGATGCAGGACCAGGTGGCCGTGCTGCATTCCAATCTCTCCCAAGGCGAGCGTTTCGACGAGTGGCACCGCATCCGCAAAGGCATCGCCCGCATCGTCATCGGTGCCCGCTCCGCCGTTTTCGCCCCGCTGCCGGACCTCGGCCTGATCCTAGTCGATGAGGAACACGAGAATACCTACAAGCAGGAAAACGTCCCCCGCTATCATGGCCGCGATGTCGCGGTTTTGCGCGCCGCCTTCGAGCCCTGCGCCATTGTGTTAGGCTCCGCCACGCCCTCGTTAGAATCATGGAATAACACTCTAACCGGCAAATACGATCTACTCCGCCTCAACGAGCGGGCCGACGGCCAATCCATGCCTCTCGTCCGCGTGGTGGACATGCGCGTCGAGCAAACCAAACAAAAGGGCGGCCCCGCCATCCTCTCCGACAAGCTCCGCACCGCCCTCGAACAACGGCTCGAAAAAGGCGAGCAGTCGATCCTTTTCCTCAACCGCCGCGGCTTCGCCCGCTCGCTCCAATGCACCGCCTGCGGCCACGTCTGCCAATGCCCGCACTGCGCCGTCGCCCTCACCTATCATCGCACCGACGAGCGCCTCGTTTGCCACGTCTGCGGCTACACCTCGATCGTGCCGCGAAAATGCCCCGAGTGCCGCGATCCCGGCATCCTCCTGCAAGGCTACGGCACCCAGAAGGTCGAGGAAATCATGACCAAGGTTTTCCCAAATGCCAAATTCGCCCGCATCGATGCCGATGCCATGCGCCGGAAAAACGCCCTACGCGATACTCTATCAGCCTTCAAGGCCCACAAGATCGACATCCTCATCGGCACCCAGATGATCGCCAAGGGTCTGCATTTCCCCAATGTCACCCTCGTCGGCATCCTCAACGCCGACCTCAGCCTCCACGTCCCGGATTTCCGCGCCGGTGAGCGCACCTTCCAGCTCATCACCCAAGTCGCCGGCCGCGCCGGCCGCGGCGAGGTCGAGGGCGAGGTCATCATTCAGACCTTCACCCCGCATTCCCCGTCCATCCAGTTCGCCCGCAAACACAACTTCGACGGCTACTCGGAGCAGGAAATGGAATTCCGCCGCGAGTTCTCGTTTCCGCCCTACGCCCACTGCGCCGTTCTAACCTCCCGCTCCACCCACGAGCGCCGCGCCGAGTTCACCCTGCAAACCCTCCACCTCCGCCTCGCGGAAAACCTTCCTCCCGGCATCACCCTCGGCGAGGTTCTGCCCTCCCCGCTCATCCGCTCCCACGGCCAGTTCCGGTTCCAAATCACCCTGCGCTCGCTCCACGCCCGCCCGCTCACCCGCCACGTCCAAGCCATTCTCGCAAAAACCCCCCTGCCCGAGGATGTCACCGTCGTCTTCGATATGGATGCGCTGAATTTTTCCTAAAGCCTCCATGGCTTCCCAAATCAACAATCAACCTGGAAAAGAAAATTGAACCACAGATAACGCAGATAAACACAAATAATGTATGAGTTAAAGAATTTGAAGTAATCACCCGGAGAGTGAGAGTCGCATCTTTCGTAACTCGCTTCTTATCCGTGTCCTCTGTGTAATCCGTGGTTCCTATCTTCCTTTTAAGGATCAAAAATCGTCATTCGTCAATCATCCCCGATCCAACGGACTACCTAGAGGACGAACTCGGCTGCCCTTGAGGTAAGCATTCTCCACAACAACAAATAAAAACCATGAAACTAAATTCCATTTTCGCGCCCATTACGGGTGTTATTCTGCTGGTGGGCTGCGTCCGAGTTCGACTTACAAAGCCCTAGCCACAGGCAATCCAACGGGCGAGCGGTTGCCAGAGACTCTGAATATGGACATCCTAGGCGCCAGAAAATCGATAGCTGTCCAGTTCCCGATCCGCTGCTATCAGTTCCGCAGCATCTGGGGTGGCAAGGTTGGCTATCTGGGAAATTTTCGGGCCCTCATCTCGGTCTGGTCCAAGGAAAGTGGTCCCGTGGCGGAGCTTTATTTCCACGATTCCGAAAATCTTCCCGACAACCCCGACCCCCAAGACCAAACAAAGACCAAGCCCTATCAAATTCATTACCCGATGAGTACGCTAGAGCCCATCTTACATGAGCTGAGGTTATCTAGGAACCCCCTGTACTTGGTTTATGACTACCCGGCCAGCGAATGCCAATGGGCTGTGGCTGCAGAAGGAGGAGAAAAACAATATGGTTACCGGGCTTCAAAAAAGGAAAATCCATAGCGTCCGGTCGATAGCCTTTGATCGGGAATCGAAAACATAAATTGGAAAAACAATACCAATACAACTTCCCTACAATTTCCCAGACAAACAATACACGTGCCATCCGTGAGGCAAACGTCGGCCCCTTCAAACGCAGCGACCCGCGACTCGGATCGAATCTCCACACCGCGCGCGGCGAGCTTTTCCTGCGCATACGTGCCGAGTTCCACACCCAACTCGGTGAGGATCGTTTTCCCGGGATGCACTAACACCAGCCGGATCTGCCTCCACGATAAACTCGGAAAGTGAGGCAAGGCCGCATGAATGAAATCCCGCATGCCCGCCATCGTTTCCACTCCCGCGAAACCTCCCCCGGCGACGACGAATGTTAGAAGTGGTTGTTTATCCACCGTCGAGCACTCGCTTTCAGCCTCCTCCAAGTTCGAGATCATGCGGTTCCGCAGGCGGACAGCATCTGCCAGTGACTTCATCGTCAGGGCCTGGCTTTCCACCCCCGGCAGACCAAAGAACGACGTGATGATCGAACCCATCCCGACGAGAAGATGATCATACCTTAGATCATGGCCGTGGTAATGATACCCGTGGCAGACCACGGCCTGCCGCTTTTCGAGGTCGATCCGCGTCGCGTCGCAGGAATAGAATTTCACCCGCTTCAATGCCTTGCGGATCGGGATCACGATCGAAGTTGGTTCCAACTCGCCCGCCGCAACCTCATGCAGCATCGGGGTAAACAGGAAATGGTTCTCCCGGTCGATCAAGGTGACCTCGAGATCCGGTCGGGATTTCATCGCCTTATCAAATTCCAGCGCAGCCGCCAAACCGCCGAAGCCCGCGCCAAGGATCAATACTTTTGTGCTCATAGGATAGGCTTCTTAGAAGCCGAGGAAATTGGTTTATTCCCGATAGAATGTGACATTGTTGAAGGCTTGAAAGCAACCTCTAACTCATTCGGCCATCGTCCCGTTTTGCCTTTCTTGTGCATTCCGCATGCCCTGCTCCAGTCACTCTCCGGCAAAAAGTGTCGCAATAACGCCGATTTGGTTACTTGACCGGACGACACTAACACCCTCTAACTTGGAGGATTTGTGTCACCAAAGGTCATTCCCCTGTCCGCCTGACTCACTCGGGCTAAGTGCATCCGCGCCCGCTCACGCTTTATTCGCCGCAGAAACCACACCCTTTGCGCCATCAACCTCACGGTTAGCGCCTGCAACCTCACGGTTCCCCCCCGCAACCACAAGGTTTGCTCCTGCAACCACACGGTTAGCGCGTGCAACTTCACGGTTAGCGTCATCAACCGCATGGTTAGCCCCCGCAACCGCGCGGGTTGCCCCCACAACCTCATGGTTTACTCCATCGACCGCACGGTTTCACCCCCACAACCACGCCGATTTCCCCCCGCAACCACAGCCCGTCCCTTTTCCCGCAGACCTCTCTGCTCGAAACACAAAACAATGACAACCAACAACAAATAGAAATAAGACCATGTCCAAACAAGATTATCTCGAACAAGGAAACCCGGCATTTTCAGCCCAAATGCTGACGTTTAAAAACGCGATCCCCGCTTACGCAAACATCCTCGGCCTCACGTCCGACCAGCTCGCCGCCCAAGCCGCAGACGCGAACTATTACGCCAACGTGCTAGCCATCGAATCCGTGTTCTACCGCGCGGAGCGTCAGTGGAGTGCATGGAAGAAACTCCTCCGCAGTGGCGGCGCAACAGCGGATACCGGCATGCCCGAAGCCCCAGTGATACCCCCCGCCGTCCCACCCGTGCCTCCCGGCGTAGAAGGCCGTTTCCGCGCCCTCGTCCAACTCGTCAAAGCCAGCCCCGCCTACAACGCACCCATGGGCCAAGCCCTCGGCACGGAAGGCAGTGAAAAAACCGGCCCTGACCTCAACACCATCACCCCCGTCATCACTGCCATCCTCACCGGTGGCCATATCCACATCGACTGGGGTTGGCAAAGTCACGGCAGCGTATTGAGCATGATCGAGATCCAAGTGAACCATGGCAACGGCTACGTCCTGCTCACCTACGACACCACCCCCGGCTACACGGACACCACCCCGCTCCCCGCCACCCCCACGAAGTGGACCTACAAGGCCATCTACCGCGTTGGCGACCACCAAGTCGGCCACTGGAGTCAAGAAGTGGAGATCAATGTCGGCGGCTGAAAACTAACCCAATCTAACCGAGCCGCTGGCGGGTCATCCTGCCAGCGGCTTTTTCGTGTACGGCCAGCAAGACATTTTCAATTAATCAAATTTGGTCCTTGGCATCCACGCAGGTTTTCGGCTTTCTGCAAGGGTCCGCTTCGGCGAACGGAAGTTTAGAAGCTTCACAACAAGCGGTCGGCATCGACCGCAACGATGCCGCCAAACCGACCCCAAAGGTCGGGGAGGCGATGGTGTATGTCCAAGCTGCTTCTTCGGGGGTTGCCAAAGGCCATCGCAGTCGTCTTGTTGCGGCTCTTCTAACTCCCCGTCCACCAGGAAGCGGCAATAATTCAACCGAAAACCATCCTATGAATTTCCCGCGCCGCTTCCTTCACCTCTTGTTGTTCACTTTCGCCGTTCTGGCAAATTTCTCGCAGGCCCAAGCGCCGGACATGGAGGCGTTACCCGCACCCGATCAATCGCTGCTTTTCACCCAAGAAGACTACGACGCGGGCGATGGCAATGTCTGGAGTGCCGTTCGATTCCCCACGCTGCCGGGAATGTTGTACGGCCTGCAAACCAGCACCGACCTGATAACATGGACGACTGAGAAGACTTTCTACGGCTTGGGCAATGAAGTAGGAATCGCGCTTTTCCCAGTGAAGACGCCACCCCCGGCGGTCGCAAACGGACCGCTTCCAGCCCTTCCCCCACCGTGTAAGGCGGTCAGCATCCGCATGGAACAAACGACGACGGGCCACGCTTTGCTAAGTTGGCGATCCTTGGTGGATAGCTCCCCGGTGCGTTATGAAATCACTGGCTCCATCGTCCCACAGTGGCAGTGGATACCATTTTATGATCAGAAATTTGGTGATTACTATTTCTACCTCGGCGCCAACGTCTCTACTGCGGTGCCACCCGTGGCGCAGAACCCCACCTTATCCACGGAGGATGCCGCGATGTTAGCCGTCTTCGAGGCCCACCTAGCAGAAATGAACGCGGAGGTCGTGGATCATGTCAATGTGGCGATTTCCCGGCGGGCGCTGCCTCCACCGCCGCCACGGGAAAATGATAGAAAGTTCGCCTCCTCCGCTAAATCCGTGGGTAAAACCGGGGGCTAACCGCCGCGAAGCGGCGTGAGCCTCTTGAAAGTTGTCCACGACAGACCGCTTCGAGAATGGGTCTGTAACTCGTCGGAGAAGTGGACTGTTGTGGGCAACTT
>JANXMQ010000168.1 GCA_025354565.1 Akkermansiaceae bacterium | reverse complement strand
CCATTTGTTATTCAAGCACCGATGCACGATCTTGTTACGACCATGCGCCAGTATCCTTTTCGGCTCAGCGTTGCCATGTGGACCTTCTTGGGATTCGCCCCCAACTTTAGCAGGTTTCGCCTTCGCGGGCGAAGTGCCGTTTTAGTTGCTATTGGATTGTTTGCTTTTTCCGGAAGCAATCGACCGTGTGATCATTGACCATGCCGGTGGCCTGCATGAAGGCATACATGGTGGTGGTGCCGACGAAGTTGAATCCGGCCTTTTTCAGGGCCTTCGACAGCGCGTCCGATTCGGCCGAGCGGACGGGGAAATCAGCCATCGTTTTGAAGTGGTGGATGATGGGCCTGCCACCGACGAAGCTCCACAGCCATTCCACGGGATCTTTGATTTCCAACCAGGCCTGGGCGTTTTGACGGACTGAGAAAATTTTCCCCCGATGCCGAATGATGCCGGGATCGAGGATGAGATTTTCGAGGTCGGCATCGGTCATGGCGGCTACTTTTTTCGGTTGAAAATTGTGAAACACCTGGCGGTAGCGTTCACGCTTTTGCAGGACCGTCCACCATGAGAGTCCACATTGCGCACCTTCCAAGCAGATGGACTCGAACAAATAGCGGGGATCACGCGAGGGAACGCCCCACTCGGTATTATGATATTCACAATAGAGCGGATGCTGCATCGGGAGCCATGGGCAGTGGATTTTTTCCATGGCGGGAGGATCGCCTTTCCAAGCAATCCCGGCGAGTCCGATGATGAGGATTTCCAAAAAAAGAGGCCGACAGAAATCGAAGCGGGGGGACTTCGATATTCGTCGGCTTACTGTACCGGGGGGGCTGTTATTTTGGTGTCACTGTAATTCCTCGGGGGGAAGGGAGCTTGCGGCGACCCACAAGTAGTATCCCATTTCCGGCCATGATGCCATTGCGTGATCGCGTAGGCATGATCGCGTTAGCCTCCCTGTGAGAATGCCAGAGTGCCCGCCAACCTATTTTCGAAATTCACTTAACACGTCCTCCGCAATCCTGTCTTGCCGCCCGCCGCCGCGCCTGCTTCCATCCGCCCCCCTACCCGCTCATTTTATGGCCAACAAAGACGTTACCGACCCCGCCCGCATGGAAAAAATCGTATCGCTGTGCAAACGCCGCGGCTTCATTTTTCAGGCAGGAGAAATTTACGGTGGCCTGAATGGTTGCTGGGATTACGGCCCGCTCGGCGCGGAGTTGAAGCGAAATTTGAAGGACTATTGGTGGCGCAAGACCGTGCAGGAGCGCGATGATGTGCTCGGCATGGACGGCGCGATCCTGACGATGGAGCAGGTGCTGGTTTCCTCAGGGCATGTGGGTGGATTTTCCGATCCAATGGTGGACTGCAAGACCTGCAAGGGCCGGTTTCGCGCGGACAATCTCGAATCCTCCGAGTGCAAGGAAAAGCCAAGTGTTTGCCCCGGCAAGTCACCCAAATGTGAACTAACGGAACCTCGCGATTTCAACCTGATGCTGCAAACCAACTTTGGCGCGACCGGCGACCAAATTGCCTACCTACGCCCGGAGACCGCGCAGTCGATTTTTTGCCAATACAAGAACATCCTTGATTCGAACCGTGTGAAACTGCCCTTCGGTATCGCACAATGCGGCAAGTCATTCCGCAATGAAATCAATCCCCGGAACTACACATTCCGCTCGCGTGAATTCGAGCAAATGGAGATCGAGTATTTCTGCCATCCCAATGACGGTCTGCGCCTAACGGATGAGTGGCTGGCAGAGCGCCTCAAGTTTTACGGAGAAATCGGCATCCCGCGTGAGAAGCTCCACATTCTCGACATCCCGGATGGCGAGCGTGCATTTTATTCAAAGAAGACTTATGACATCGAATACGAATTCCCCTTCGGTATTCAGGAGTTAGAAGGCGTGGCCTATCGCACGGACTACGACCTCGGCGTGCATGAAAAAGGCTCCGGCAAGTCGCAGTTGTATTTCGATGAGGAGACGAAGGAAAAATTCCTCCCACACGTCGTCGAACCGTCAGCCGGTTGCGATCGCACGGTGCTCGCGCTCATTTGCGAAGCATTCGATGAAGAAACTCTAACGGATGAAAAAGGTAAGGAAGACGTCCGCACCGTATTGCGTTTCGTCCCGCGCATGGCTCCGATCAAAGTGGGCATTTTCCCGCTGCTAAAGAAGAACGAGGACCAAGTCCGCATCTGCCGCGAGATCCAGAAGACCTTGCAGCCGTGGATGAATGTCTTCTACGACGATGGCGGTGCGCTCGGCCGCCGCTACCGACGCCAGGACGAGGTCGGCACGCCATTTTGCGTGACTGTCGATTTTGATACTCTCGGCGAGGAAAATCCCGAACTCAAATACACCGTCACCATCCGCCACCGGGATTCCATGGAGCAGGAACGCCTGCCGATCAGCGAACTGTTAGCTTGGCTGCTAGAACGCGTTCGCTAACCGGCTCACGTTAGATTAACCATTTCCTCGGCAACGAAATGGAAGGCTCGCTCCGCAGCACTAGCTCACTTTTTCGCGGGTTCCTCCTTGGCGGGAACAAAGATCAAGCCGCCGCCATTGATGCAAAAGCGCTTGTCGGTGGGAGTCTTGAAGCCCTCGCCTTCGAAAACGTGGCCTAGGTGACCGCCGCACTTGGCACAGGTCACCTCGATGCGGGTCATCCCGAGCGTGACATCCTTTTTGAGAATCACGTTTTCGGCCTTGGCCGGATCATAAAACGAGGGCCAACCGCAGCCGGAGTCGAATTTCTGCTCGGAGGTAAACAACAGCGCATTGCATCCGGCGCAATGATAACTGCCCTTACCCTGATGTTTAAATTCCTCATAAACTTTGCCATGCGCTGCCTCCGTATCGGATTCGCGCAGGATGGCGTATTGCTCAGGAGTGAGTTGTTTTTTCCACTCGGCATCGGTCTTGACGACTTTACCGGTGGGCTCGGCGGGGATTTCAGTGCGGGTTTCCATCACGGGTTTCTTCTTATCCTCGGCAGAGCAGGATGCAAGCGCGAGCGAGAAAATCAGCAGGGTTACGGAGCGGGTCGTGATCATGGCGGGAGTGGTTTGGTGGGAATCTGTATGCAAGAGCGCTGGGAGCAAATTTTATTCCCATCGGAGGGAAAGTTGTTGTGGATATCATCCCCCACTCCAGCCCGAAAAGCAGACTCGCGAAAATGTGACACTGCGGGAAATAACTCCAAAGATTACACACGAATCACTCTGGCTTCTTATCCTCCGCTGCTTTCGCCTCACCCTTTTTCAGATAGGTATCCAGCGGCGCCAACAGGTTCTTCGCGCTGCTCATCTCACTAGATAGGGTCTGGGCTTCACCCACAATCGCGGGGGTCAGGCCGCGGGAGCCTGAAATATTCTTCTTCGCATTATTTTCCGGCGAAGGATCCAGAGTGACAGACATCAACAACAGCGCCACCCCCGCCACAGGATTCGCTTTCACTCCATCGCCACGGAGATACAGCATTCCAAGATTGCCGATGGCCAGCGCATCGCCCTGCACCGCAGCCTTGCGATACCACTCGTTGGCTTTCGGAAAATTCACCGCCGTGCCGCGGCCATTCTCGTAGAGCACCCCTAGGTTGAACTGCGCTGGCGCATTGCCCTTCAGCGCAGATTTTTCATACCAGACCACCGCTTGTTTCTCATCCTTCTCCACCCCGATGCCTTTCTCAAACATCAAGGCCACATTGAATTGCGAATCCGCGTGGCCTTCGTCGGCCGATGCCCGGAATTCCTTGTAGGCCAGCGACAGGTTGTTCGCCTGATAGGCGGCGATCCCCTTCTCGAAATCGGCGAATGCCGGCAGGCTCATCATAGGTGTGATTAAGGCGGCGAGCAGGTGGTTAGAGATTAATGAATTCATCATGAAAGGTGAAGACTGAAGAAAACTACCGAAAAGCCACTTCGGGCGCAAGTAATCCCCTTTACCCATTAAAAATTCTGCGGATGGAAGAGGGTGATTTCCAGCACCATCGCACTGCATGGCGCGAGGTCGGGCAGGGTCAGGCTGCCTTTGCTGGAAGTGCCGGACCATTCGCCATCCAGCCGGTTGGTAAATTTCCAATGAGTCTGATCCGTGCGGCCCATGAATTTCCACGCGTCTTCCGGGATGCTAACATTCACGTCACGCAGAGTTTCCGAGCCATGGAAATTCGCGACGATGAGGAACGATTGACCGCTCTTCGGATCATGGCGCAGGAAGGCGTAGAGCCAGTGACCGGAGGCGGTCTCATCCCCCACCCGCCCGAATTTCGGGTTATCTTTGTTGGCATGATTGAGGCCATAGAATTCGCCGTTAGAAAATGCCGGGCACTGGGTCGCGCGGATGAGTTTACTATACCAATCGCGCAGTGATTTTTGTTCATCACTGAGGCCTCCGCCATCGTATTTCCCGCCGTTCACCCACTTGGTGAATTCCGGCATCGACCAATAATCAAAGATTGAGGTGCGGGCGTCATCGCCACCAAAGCCCTCGGCTCCGGCAGCGGGTTCGCCGACTTCTTGGCCACTGTAAAGCATCACCGGCCCACGGCCCATCGCGAACAGCACGGCGCTAACAGGCTTGCCGGTTTTCATCCCGAGGCCACCCCAGACCTTGGGACTGGCGATGCGGACCTCATCATGATTTTCCGCATAACGCAGGGATTGGTGGAAGCGCTTGCCAGTAAAAGTGAGCGGATCGAGATCATTGGCCCATTTTCCTGCATCATAGATTCCTTCAAGAATATCATAACTCGGGTCATCATAAACCGCGTCGAAACCGGCATTTAATAATTCATCCAGCACATGACCGTCGGTTAGTTTCGCGGGATCATTGTCATAAGCCTCCGCCATGAAAAACGCCGTCGCCTCACGCGTCCTCGCCCGTTTCACCGCCCAACGCCAGAACTCCATCGGCACCATGTGGGCCATGTCCGCGCGGAAACCATTGACGCCCATTTTCTGCCAATAGGCGAGAATTTCGTCCATCGTCCGCCAGGTTTTAGGGACTTCGGAAACATTGGCATCCGGTCCGGGTAAATCCGCAGTATTCCGGCCTTTGGTGAAGTCATGGCCATAGTTTAACTTCACGGTTTCATACCAATCGTTGATCGATGGTGCCCACGAAATCACATTGTTCCCGGTGACCCGCCCAAAGCTCGTCTCCTGCACGAACAGCCCGTCACAACCCGGCTTGTTAGTCGTTGGTAATTTGAGCGGCGGACCACCACCGGCATCACCGGAGTTAAGATAATAGAAATGATTGTCGCGGTCGAAAAACATGTCGTGCCTGTCACCTGCGCCGAATGATAATTCCGGTTTCCCATCGGACACATAAGAACGTGCGACATGGTTCGGTACAAAGTCGATGATCGCGGAAAGCCCGAGTGCATGGCATCGCTCCAGCAGCGCCTTAAACTCCTCGATCCGTTGGTCCGGGTTGACGGCATAGTCCGGGCACACATCGAAGTAATCCTTGATGGCATAGGGACTACCGGCGATGCCCTTGAGAATATCCGGATCATCTGCCGGACGGTTCGGATAGGCGGTGCCGCTGGCCTGCTCAAGCACACCGGTCAGCCAGATGTGCGTGAAGCCCATTTTTTTCAACGAGCCGAGAGCGGTATCATTGATGTCATTGAATTTCCCACAACCGTTTTCCGCGAGCGTCCCGTTGGGTTTCCGCGTTTCGTTGGTATTTCCGAAGGTGCGGACCATAAGTTGATAGATCACGGGCCGGGGCGCGGCGGCGGACTGATTGTTAAGTGTCATCGCCGTCATCACAACACCGAGGGTGGGAGTTTGCCAAGTCATGGTTATTAAAGGTCGGAAGGTGTTTGCGGATCGTGCACGAACTGGGTGGCGATGGCGGCGATCAACATGGAGGCCCCGCCGAGCATGACCACTTTTACCGGGGCATTGTGGAATAACTGCTTCACCACTGGTTCCAGCGCCAGCGAGGCTAGGATCTCAGGGATGACGATGAAAAAGTTAAAAATCCCCATGTAAACGCCGGTGCGGTTCGCCGGCAGTGCGCCGCTCAACATCGCATACGGCATGGATAGGGTGCTTGCCCAAGCGATGCCTACGCCGATCATGGTGCATTGCCACATTACCTTCGATTCCAAGCCGTGGATGAAGCCGGTGACCAACAAGGCAAGCCCGCCTAAGACAAGAGCGGCACTGTGGACGATTTTGCGGCTGGTGGCATTCGCCAACGGCGGCAACGCGAAGGCGACGAGGAAACAAACGATGGAATACCATGCGAAGGTCTGGCCGGCAAACAGCGTGCCAGCATCGAAACCGGGAGCTTGTGCATCAAGTGCGCCATAGATTTGCTGGGCGGTGGCGAGGCCGAAAAACATCCACATGCAGAACAGTCCGAGCCAAGTGAAAAACTGGACGACGGCGAGTTGTTTCATCGTCTTCGGCATATCCCGCAGCGCGGTGGAAATTTCCGGACTGCTGAGGACGAAACCGATGGCCGCACCGATGAGTCCGCCGAGGGCGACGTGCGATGGCGTCATGTGTTGCTCGACAAGACCGCCACGGGCCGCGCCTAACAAAGCACCAGAGACAGCACCAACTATCGGAAACCACGGCTTGAACTTGAAGCTGCGCCGTTGCCGCTTTTTCAGCAGGAATCCCTGCATGTCCTCTGGAGGATATTCCTTGCTGGTGATCACCGTCCACAGGACTGCTAACAGGAATGCGGCGGCTCCCAGCTTGAATGCCCATAGGACGGAAAACGGGATACCGTTAGAGGAATTTCCCGTTACGCCATAACGATCCAGAACGGTTGGCAAGACATTGGCCAGTGCCGCACCGATGCCGATGAAGAAACTCTGCATGACAAATCCCGTCGTGCGCTGCTTCGGCGGCAGCTTGTCCGCCACGAACGCGCGGAACGGTTCCATCGAAATATTGATCGACGCATCGAGAACCCACAACATCGTTGCCGCCACCCACAGAGCCGGCGAGTCGGGCATGAAAAACAACGCGGTCGAAGCGAGGATGGCACCGACCAGGAAATACGGGCGGCGGCGGCCTAACCGATTCCATGTCCGATCACTCATTGAGCCGATGATCGGCTGGATCAACAATCCCGTCATGGGACCAGCAAGCCAGAGGATAGGGATTTTCGAAGCGTCTGCGCCGAGCTTCGAATAGATGGCGCTCATGTTCGCGAGCTGGAGCCCGAAGCCGAACTGGATGCCCAGAAAGCCGAAGGACATGTTAAAGAGTTGCAAAAACGAGAGTCGCGGTTTTTCGGTCATAAGGGTTTCACGAGTTAGTGGAAACCCATAACAACTACGTTCCCCGCCTCCTTCGCAAGCCCAAGGATGCGGATGGAAACTTTTATGGAAATCCCTAAACCCTTAGCGCGGATCGACATTCTGCCGCTCCTTTGCCCGCTCCTCGCGGATCACTGCCAGCGCGTCATAGAGTGCGAAAACCATCACCACGCAAGTCGCCACCGTGCAGCCGCCCCACCACAACAGAACGTGCCACGGACTTGCCCAGATCCAGCGGTCAATCACCCACAAGCCGATGGCCAGCATCGCCAAAGGCACCAGCGTCATCCGCGCCAGCCACTTCCGCCGCTCAGTCCGGTCGTGCAGGATCGCCTGGGCCAGCCCCGTGCTGTCACTCCATGAGCCTGATTTCCGCGAGGGCATGGTGGTAAAATTACGGCATCCCCAGCGGACCTAGCAGATTCAAATACCACTCCCAGAGCCGCCACGCCCCGAACATCCAGGCCACCGCACCCATCGCGAGAAACGGACCGAACGGCAGTTGCTTGCCGAAACCAATGCGTCCGATCATCGCGGCGATGATCGCGAAAACAGATGCCCCGAACAGTGAGAAAAACACCCCGGTCCAACCAAAAAACGCGCCGATCATGCCTAACAAATGCACGTCGCCCATGCCCATCGCCTCGCGCGGGATGACTGCGGACGCCGCCATTCCATCCAATGACTTGATCCGTCCTAACGGATGAATTGTCCCATCCGGCAACTGGACCTCCAGCTCGCGGATGACCAACGCTCCGCCGCCCACCGATTCACCACTGACCCGGATATCTGTCGCTTCCACTAGCAGCCTATCCGTTTTCCGGCAGAATATATCCCACCAGGCGATCTCCTCGCCGTCGATCACGAAGCACATGGCTTCCTCATCCGTGGCCGGTTCCTTGAGCGACCAAGCGACTGGATTTTCAAATTTCAGCGTCTTCTTGCCAAATGCCATTTTCCCCAGTTCCACGATGAACCACAGCCCGACAAAGCCCGCAGTCCAGCCGATCACGCCGTGCATCAGCCCGGCCAGCCAATTTCCTGCCTCACCGCCCAGCACTGGCAGTTGCGGCCACACCATGCAGGCAACGAGGCCCAGCACGGAACCCGCCCAGGTGAGGCCCGTCGGGATGATCAGATGTTCGGCGTCGATGAAAGTGATGGCAACTAACAGCGCGAGCAGTACCCACAGGAACAACACCACCGCCACCGCTTGTGGACCGTAGCACATCCACGCCGCCGTGAACAGGACGGCTGTTAGCAATTCCACGCCGAAGTAACGGAAGGCGATCGGCGCGTGGCATTCCTTGCATTTCCCCCGCAGCCACAGCCAGCTCACCATGGGAAAATTCAGCCACATCGGAATCGGATTTTTGCATAAGGGACAGAACGAGCGCTTTGGTTCGTTCACCGACATCCCTAACGGAACCCGATAGATTACCACGTTTAAAAACGAGCCGATGCACGCCCCGATCAAGAACGCGGGGATCAGCCAAAGCCAGTGGTCGAAGGGCGGATAAAATGGGGTAGTAGGCAAAGCACCGCCATTCAAGCCACCCACATCCGTCTGCCAAGGAGAAAGGCGGGATTTGTATCGACCTGCTGATCCTCCGAGGCTTCTCGCTCGCATTCAGGCCATCCGCACAAATCCCCCGCCGCCGTGACTCGTCACTTCCCAGTGCCGGAAATACCCGCTAATCCTGCCGCGTGCTTCGTTCGTTGCGGCTGGTAGATTTCCGATGTTTTGAGTCGCTGGACCTTGAAATCCCGGCGGCCGGGGTGATCGTGACTGGCGACAACGCGCAAGGGAAAACCTCCGTGCTGGAAGCCTTGTGCGTGTTAGTCCGGCTGCACTCGCCGCGCACCCATCGGATGGGGACCCTGGGCCGCATCGGGGCCAAAGGCTTTGGCATCGCCGGTGATCCATGGGGCGGCGAGCGGCAGGTGCGTTATTCGCGCGAAGGCTTGGTTTTAAAAGCAAATGACGAGGCCCGCCCGAGCCAAACCGGCTATCTGGAGGATGGCGGTCTAGTCGTCTGGATGGGCAATGAAGACCTGGAACTGGTACGCGGCCCCGGCGAGGGCAGGCGGCGGTTTTTGGATTTCCTAGGGGCCCAACTCGATCCCGCCTATCGCCGCTCCTGGTCACGCTATCGGCGTGCCTTGCGGGCGAAAAACCTCCTACTCAAAGACGGTCGCCCACGCGATGCGGAAATTGCATCCTACGAGGAAATTCTGGTCGAGCACGGCTCGGTCCTGATGGCCGCCCGCGCCCGCTTGGTGTCGGAACTTTCCCCGCTCGTCGCCGAAGCCCAGCAAACGGTGAGCGGGAAGAACGAACCGGTCACGATGAATTATCTCCCCGCCAGCGGCCCGAATCTGCGGGAATCCCTGTTGCTGGCGCGGGATCGCGAGACCCGACTGCGCCAGGCCGTCGTCGGCCCGCACCGCGACGAAGTCGAGTTCCGGCTCCACGGAATGCCCGCCGCAGACTTCGCCAGCGAGGGTCAGCAACGCACACTGGCTCTCGCACTAAAATTGGCGCAGGGGAAATTGCTCGAACGCCGGGGCGGCAAACTGCCGATTTACCTGATGGACGACATTTTCGGCGAACTGGATCCCAATCGCCGGAACGCCCTGATGAACCACCTGCCACCGCTCGCCCAAAAGTGGATCACCACCACCCACCTCGGCTGGTTGCGGGAAACACCGGCGCTCGAGGCGCTCGGCCGGTTTCGTGCCAACAACGGCAAAGTCAGCCCGGATAAGCATGAAAATCATTAATTTAAAAAAACAATATGGCTCATGGTTGATTATTAAAAATAATTGACAATCAGCCTCATTCGGGTTTATATGTGCGCGACTTACTCCCACACCGTGAAACGACGCGACGTAGAAATCACCCAAAAAGACGGACGCCTGTTGGTGCTTCTGGCTCGTGAACCGTTGCCCCTGTCGCTCTCCCAAATCGCCCGCGAGGCCCATTATCAATTGCCCGGCCTATGCGACCGGGTCGGCGTCTCGGAGCGTCACCTTCGGCGGGTTTTTGAGGATGGCATCGGCATCGCGCCCAAAGACTGGCTGCGTCAGGAACGCATGGTGGCCGCACGGTCGCTGCTGCGGGAAGGCTCGATGATCAAGGAGGTGGCCATCGACCTCGGCTTCACCACGGCGAAGATGTTTTCCCGTGATTTCCTGCTGTTTTACGGCGTGAAACCTACGGATTTTCAACGCAAGGAATCCGCGCATATTCTCAACGCGGCGAGTTGAATGCCGCATTCGGACCGGCTCAGAACTGCCAGTTGCAGTCGAACATCAGGCCGTGGAAGCGGGATTTGAATTTCCCGTCGGCCAGACCGAATGGCGAACCCGACACGTCGCGATCCGAGAAGGCGTATTGATAAGCGAAGTTCCATTTCATCGACTCATACTTGCGACCCACGCCGCAATTCAGCCAATGGCGGTTGGCATCTGCCACGCCTGGATTGAAGGTCGAGGCCGGTTGGCTGTTCTCGATGAAATTGTAACCCGCGCTGACATTCCAACCGTTGTCGAAATACCGAGTGCCGCCGACGGAATAGATGAAATTCGAATTCCAGTTGAAGGGGATCGACTGATTGCCGGACGCTTTGGACAGTGTCAGCGAGTTCAGCTCGTCCCAGTTCACCCACTCGATATTCGCCTCAAAGCTCCATTCCTTGCACGGCGTGTAGGCATAGCCTGCGCCGAGGGTCGAGGGCGTCATGAAGTCCAATTTCGCACTCTGACTGCCCACGCCTAACACCTGCGCATCGCCATCGAGCGTGAAGTCCGTTTTGCTGCGGTAAACCAGACCGAATGCGTGCTGATCGGTGGGTTTCCACAAGGTCGAGAGCGTCCAGGAAACCCCTTCATCGTGACCGGTGAACTCCGAAAAGTCGGTAAGAAACGCCGGAGCCTTAGTGAATTTCGCATCCGCATAACTCACGCCAATACCGCCACCGACCGACAGGGTATCCGTGAGTTTATACCCCAGAACCGCCCAACCCGTGACGTAGGTGAGCTTGGTTTCCATCGCCAAAAACTTGAACGGCGGGCTGTCCCCCCAATTGGTGCCGAGTCCGAACGGGGTGTTGAGGCCGAAGCCAGCGACCAGCTTTTCATTGATCGGTACCGCCGCATAGATCTGCGGCAAAAAAGCCCAGTTGTCGTTCGCCGAGTATGTCTTGCCGCCGACCTCACCTTCGAGCCCCAGCAGGATCGAATAAGCCCCCACCACCACATCGGGCGAGTCGAGTTGGGTAAGTCCCGCCGCATTGTAATACACCGCAGCGGCGCTATCCGCCGTCGCCAGCCAAGCATTGCCTCGGGCGGTCGCTTCGGGTGCTTGCACCGGGATGTAAAAGCCATTCCCAAGCATTGGGATGGCAGTTAGAGCAAAGGTGGAAATGGCGAGGCAGACTTGTTTTTTCATGATCTGATGAGTTAGAATTCAAAAATCGTGTGCTCGGTGCTGAAGAAAATCGCCGAGTTCGGGCAATCCACGAAGCGGGCCTCGTCCTCGGAGAGAATCCGGTTGGATTCCTGGCCTTCCGGCGTTTGCAATGAAGCGGCAAGCGCCTCGGGGCTTTCCCACCAGACTTCGGTGATGCCATCATACATATCCGAAATCCCGCGCGGCATCTGGGCGGCGGCATTGAGCATCGGATTCTGGATGGTATGGCTCTGGACGTAGCGCTTCATCCCAAGCACCGGCGCGTGCTGCTTGACCAAGGGGCCATGCTTGTTCAGCCAATAATCGTAAAATTCCTCGACAGCCAGGGATGGGAGACGGCGCACGCAATAGACACACTTGAGCATGTCCAAGGGATAGCTAAACTTTTCTTAAGTGTCAGTAAAAATTTACTGAAAATTCTGGATCACTTCACCGGTGAAAAATCTGTCGCCTTGAGCAGCACGGATTTCACTCCATCCGGGGTCGTCAGAGACCCGCCAGCAGCGGTTTCCGAGTCCGCCTTCACCTTGATCCAGTCAGGATCCGCCACGAAGGCTGCGAAGGATTTTTCCCGGGCTTCCGGCGACGCGTGATAGAGGAAATAGACCAACGTGTCGTCCGCCCCCGCTTGGCCGGGCAGCGGCGTGAAGTAGCCGAAATGATGCATCCCGTGCTTGGAAAAAAGTGCCACCGTGTGCTGCCGGAACCGATCTAGCAGATGTGGCAAATTCCCCGGGGTCGTCGTGTACGTCCGCATCTCGAAGGTGTGCGGCTCTGGCAATTCCTCCACGTTCATCGCGGGTGAAAAATCGGTGGGCGCGAGGTAACGGCTTTCCACTTTGACGACCAAGGTGCCCGTGGTTTCGGAAGCGGCCTTGGCAGCGATCCACTCGGGGTCCGCTTGAAATGCCTTCCATGATGCCTCCCGCGCGGCCAAATCGGGATAAGCCAGCAGATAGACCAGCAGCCTATCAGGATTTTCCAGCGGCAACCAATACCCCACACTCGTCATGCCATGGCGCTTGAATAGCTCCAGCGTGTGCTCCCGGAAGCGGGTGTTCAGCGCGTCCAGTTTCCCTTCCGCAGCGTGATATATCCGCAGTTCGTAGCACTTCGGCGGGGCGTTTTCCGCAGCGGTGGCGGCGGAAACGAATGCCAGAGATGAAATGCCGGTCAGCAGCATGAGGGCGGTCAGTGGATTTTTAAACATCAGTTTTTGGGGAAATTATTCGTGGTCGGTCAAAAAGCGTTCGGCTTCCAAGGCTGCGGCGCAACCTTGGCCAGCGGCGGTGATCGCTTGGCGGTAGTAGTGATCCGCGACATCGCCAGCGGCGAAAAGTCCGGGTGTTTTGGTGGCTGTGCGTCCCGGATTTTGGAGGATGTAGCCATTTTCATCCATGTCCACCAAGTCGCCAAGAAAGGCGCTGTTAGGCACATGGCCAATGGCGACAAAGACGCAGGCGACGGGCAATTCGCTTTTCTCCCCGGTGACCAAATTTTCGAGCGTGACCGCCCGCATCTCGCCTTTTTCATCGGTAAGATATTCACTGACCGTGGAGTTCCAGACCGGCTCAATCTTCGGATTGGCCAAGGCGCGGTCAGCCATGATCTTCGATGCGCGCAGTTCGTCACGGCGATGGATAAGATACACCTTGCTGGCGAAACGTGTTAGGAAACCCGCCTCCTCACACGCACTGTCGCCGCCGCCGATCACACAAACCGGGACATCGCGATAAAACGCTCCGTCGCAGGTCGCGCAGGAAGTCAGGCCACGACCGATCAATTTCTCCTCCCCCGCGATTCCCAAATGGCGCGGCGCGGCACCGGTGGCGATGATGACGGTTTTCGCCTCAAAGGATTCCGATCCCGCCTTGAGCAGGAAAGTGCCATCTGCGCGATGCTCGACCGCCTCGACGCTGGCCCATGCGATCCTAGCGCCGAATTTCTCCGCCTGCGCCTGCATTTTCATCATCAGCTCAGGTCCCATGATGCCTTCCGGGTAGCCGGGGAAATTCTCCACTTCGGTCGTCGTCGTCAGTTGTCCGCCAGGCTGCGTGCCGGACAGCAGGAGCGGTGTTAGATTTGCGCGGGCGGTGTAAATGGCGGCGGTGTAGCCCGCGCAGCCGGTGCCGATGATGATGACGTTTTCCATGGTTCGATTGAGTGCTTGCAGCGCTGAGAGTATTCCGGCGGATGACCCGGCGAGTCAACCCCGCCATGGTGAAATCCCGTAACCATTTGGTAAGCCCGGAATGCCGCGTGGCTGCGGCGTCCCGCCGCAGGCCGTGTTCGTGGCGTCTCGCCGCGAGTCTTTCACTGCCCAGACCAATCCTCCGCCAGCGCCTCCGCCTCTTTCAGCACCAGCATGATCGCCCCCCTCTGATCGTGGCTGTGACTACCAGTCGCAGTTCTTCAATTCCGCGCAGACCAATCATCCGCCAATGCCTGCGCCTGAGCTAACACCAGCGCAATCGCCTCCTCACACCCTTCCGGCGGATACTTGTATTTCCGCAAAAGCTGCCTAATCAAAATCCGCATCTTCGCCCGCACGCTGTCACGGAATTGCCAATCCACTGTCGTGCTGTTCCGCAGTTTTTCCGTCAGCTCGCTTGCCAGCTTCTTCAGCGTCGCATCGCCCATGGACAGCAGCACCTCCGGCCGATCCGCCAGCGCGTCGTAGAACGCCTCCTCGTCCGGATTCAGGCCCAGCTCCTCGTGGCGCTTCATCGACTCCTGCATGTCCTTCGCCATCTGGATCATCTCCTCGATCACCTGCGAGCGCAGCTCCCGCGCCCGCTCCACCAATCCCGCAAATGAAAAGCCGCCCCTATAGCTTCTCTTGCCCCCCTCTCCCCCTGGGAGAGGGGCCGGGGGTGAGGGTGCCGACGGCATGAACTTCTGAATGGTCGTAAAAATAATCCCCCCAGACTTCCGCGATGCCAACATCTCGCGAAGCTCTGTCCGGCTCTCCGCCTGCTCCGGCGTCTGTTTGAGCAAATCCTTCGCGCTGCAAAACTGTTGGTAAAGCTGGCCATCCAGATCATTGCGATCCGTCACCACCACCAGCGTCGGGTTGTTCATCTCCGGCTGTTGCAGCAGCTTCCCGGCGTAGCAGCACATCGAGATGCTCTTGCTGCTGCCCTGCGTGT
>JANXMQ010000055.1 GCA_025354565.1 Akkermansiaceae bacterium | reverse complement strand
GGCTTCGAGAAAATAATCCGAAACCCCGCGACTTGACGAAGATCCGGCAAAAGCCGGGGACGAAAAAGCCACAAGGCTCTGAAAGCCAAATACCAGCATGTTGTCTCGTGCGCCCATCTGGGGGGAATCTACGAGAGTCTCGCTCCCGTGTCAAGTTTGCTGAGTCAAGCTCTTTTTCTCCCGCGAACGTCCGCCCTCTGGCAACCGGCGAGAGTGCGGCTGACCGGAGCGGAAAACCTTTCTAACACCATGAAAATAAAAACGAAACGAGTGAAGCCGGGTTACCAGCAGGAGCCTTGTTCTGGCTTCTTTGTTCGGTTCGTGCCTGACCCCGTTGGCGTAATCCTAGGCACCGGATACAGCCGATTCCAGCACGCCAGCGGCATGGCTGGACTCGCCAAAATCACGGGAGATCGACTGGACATCTTGGCCGTCAATGCCACCAACGAAGGTAAAGGGCAGTTCCGCCAGTTCATCGCTGCCGGCAAGAAATCATTCCGTGTCGTGGCAGTGTGGGAAGACTGGAATCCAATCCTCGCTCCCGCGCTGGAACGATATGGATTCAAACCTGCGCAATGCGTGGAAGCGTGGGGTGAAATCAACAACGGCTGGGAGTGGGTTTCTTGCCGAACAGTCTTATTGAACGACCGGTCGGGTTTGGGGGGTATTAACCGACCGGTCGGTGATTAGGGTAATACCCGACCCGAAATTACAGACCTTGGCGACCTCGTTCATAAAACACTTGATAGGGGGTTCATGCTGGCGAGCCAAGCGGTAAATCAGGATATGGGGAAATTTTATCGGTTTAAAGATGGTCCAGGGGGCTGGGAGCACCTGCGCCCGGACGTTTCATGACGTGGAGGTAGATCATGGTGGTTGAGACGTCGGCATGGCCGAGGAGACTCTGAACGGTGCGGATGTCAGTGCCGGACTCCAGCAAGTGCGTCGCGAAGGAATGGCGCAGCGTGTGCGAAGTGATGCGCTTGGGGATACCTGCTTTGCGAACCGCTTCTCTGACTTGGCGCGCCATGAAGTTGTATTATCCGGGAAGTTGTATTAATCTGGAACGGAGAGGGTGATCATCTGGCCGGACTTGACGAGGATCATGTGACTGCCTCGTTGCCGCACCATTTCCCAGTCATCTTTGCCGAAGACTTTGACGATGTCCCGCCCGCTGAGTGTGGGTAAGGTGGGCATCAAACTGCGACTTCCACTTGCAGGGTCTCGATGGTCAGAGGCATGCCGCGTTCCGCCCGCACTTCGAGGTAATCAAGCGGGCAGCGGAAGCGGCGGGAATCGGGTGACGAGTCATGCGTTGCGGCACTCGGGTGCGACGCATTTGTTAGAAAATGGGACGGACCTTCGCTCGATCCAGGATTTGCTGGGACACGATGATCCGTCTTCGCAAGGGCTACGCCGCGACAAGTATTAGCACGACGGAGATTTATCTGCATGTGGCGATCTTTGTGAGTCGCACGAGAACCGCTGGAGGCAGCGACTGAAGCTATGCAAATCAACAATCGTCATTCATCAATCGTCAATGAATCTTCTTTCTGGCGGGTTGTCGCGGGTTGATTGACGATTGAGGATTTTTTGATTTGGAAGAAGAGGAAACTGCGGAGGCGCAGAGGTTGCGAAGGTGACGCTGAGGAAGATTGAATGACCTCTTCCCGCGCAGAAAGCCGCAGGTCTTGCGACAGGGCGGTGGAATTTTGGGTTGGTGTGGCGGGTTTGGATCGACTAGAGTGCCGCTCCCCGAAGGGAAATTATGATTATACAAGGTGAGGAACTGGCACTGGCCTGCGCGAAAGCGGCGGACGACATCAAGGCGGAAAACATCCGGGTGTGGGACATGCGCGGGATTTCCAGTCTAACGGATTACATGGTGGTGTGCTCGGGTTCCTCGATGCCGCAACTGCGGGCGATCCTGCGCGACGTGGCGGGGACGGTGGAAGATCTTCACGGTGTGAAACCGACGATGACCGAAGGCAAGGCCGATACGCGCTGGGTGGTTTTGGACTACATCGACGTGATGGTGCATGTGATGGACAACGAACTGCGCGAGTATTACGGTCTCGAAGAGCTGTGGCGGGAGGCGAAGGAAGTGAGCTGGCAGACAGTCGCCGGAACTTGAAATTTTTTTGGGAATAGAATTCAATGCCGCCGCTCCCATGAATGCCGATGAGTGAGTTTGCGGAATTAGTCGATGCCCATTACCAAGCGTTGTTTCGCTTTGGGATGTCGTTGACCCGTGATGTGGACCGGGCCTCGGATCTGGTGCAGGAAACGTTTTGCATCTGGGCAGCGAAGGGCAGTCAGTTGCGGGACCGGACCAAGGCGAAGACCTGGTTGTTCACGACCCTGCATCGGGAGTTTCTCAGCCAACGCAGGCGATCCTCAAGATTTTCCGACGAGCCGCTAGATGAGAAAACGGCGGAGGCGATGGCCGCCCCGCAGGACGACGCGGAACGCCAGATGGACGGGCGACGGGCGATGGATTTGTTAGCCTCGCTTGAGGAAACTTATCGGGTGCCGCTGGCGCTTTTTTATTTGCAACAACACAGCTATAAGGAAATCGCGGAGATTCTCGATGTGCCGATTGGCACGGTGATGTCGCGGCTGTCGCGCGGTAAGGAAATGCTGCGCCGCCGGATGACGGACGAGCCTGCCAGCGCGCCGAAAAACATTTTGACGATCAAACGGGAAGGAGTCCGCCATGGATAAGGAGCAAGCACGATTCATCCTCCGCAGTTTCCGCCCGGATGGCACGGATGTGGGCGATCCTGATTTCACGGAAGCGCTGAAGCTGGCGATGGAAAACCGCGAGCTGGGCGAGTGGCTGGCAAGCGAGCGAGCCTTTGATGCGGCCTTCGCCAACGCGCTCGGCACGGTGGATTTGCCCGAACATCTGCGCGAGGACATTTTGGCTTGTTTGGCGGCCGAGCGAGGGGATTTCCCCCAAGCGGAGGACGCGAACGACGCGGCCTGGATCGGTGCGCTGGCCTCGATCCAACCACCAGCCTCGCTGCGCGATACGCTGATCACGGCGATGGAGCGCACGGTGACGCCGGAAAAGGCTCCATCGAACATCTCGATCTTCCGCCGGGCTGCGATCCCGCTGGCGGCGGCGGCGGGCATTGCACTGGCATTTTTCATCACTCGCCAAATGAGTCCGGGGGTGAAAACGGCAAGCCATGTCGTGCCTATCGCGGTGGTGCAGGCGGGCTTCGTGCGGACCTTCGAGTCGCCGAAATTTGACCTCGAAGAAAAGCAGGAGGATCGCCAGTTGCTCGTCCGGCACTTGCAGGACCGCAAGCTACCCAGCCCAGCCGATCTGCCGAACGGACTCAAAAATCTCAAAGGTCTCGGTTGCCGCGAGTTGATGATCGATGGCAAGCGGGGTTCGCTGATCTGCTTCCATACGGGAGCGGACGGCCTCGTCCACATGATCATTTTCCGCCGCGAAGACGTGAACAGCGAGCTGCTGCAAACGGGCAAGCCAGTTTTCGCCCAAGACGGGAAGTGGGCGTCCGCCCGCTGGGAAGATGATGAAAACGTCTATCTCCTGATGAGCCAGGCACCGGTCGGCAAGCTGACGGAGCTGTTCTGAATCGACGTGCTTGCGGCACGACGAACTGGAGCGCGGAATTCATTCCGCGAGTCTGGATGGTGCGTGCGGAAGCAATTCCGCGCCCCAATTGAAGAGTCCTTCGTTATCGAGATTTGGGATAAAGCCCACGCAAGGGATTCATGAAATTCTCACGTCGCCTGCATCATGCGTTCACATTTCCCGGCTTGGATGCGCCCATGAAGTTGCGCCAAGCGAACCAACCTGAACTTGAACCGTCGTCGCCGCAGTGGGTCGCGCGGGATCTGCGCGGGCAAGTCACCGCAACACCTTCACTTCCCTGTCCTAGCGGGCCTGAAGGAGCCTCCACCGCTGCCCAGGAAATCACGAATTTCCCGCCACCCGTCGCCGGAAATGCCGATCTGGAGTTCCTCGAATGGCGGCTTGAACTGCTCTGAAATCAATTCGGAAAGACGAGCTGCTCGCTGGCGGAGCCGCCATGGCCGAATTTATCGCCGATGTCCTTGCTGGTGACGAAGAGCATCAGGGAAATGAGGGCGAGGGCGCAGATGGTCTGTAGAATCTCCAAGGGCTTGGCCTGGACCGGACGGCCGAAGATTTTTTCCAAAATCGCGAGGGTGATGTGGCCGCCGTCAAGGACGGGGAAGGGCATCATGTTGAGGACGGCGAGGTTGACATTGAAGAGCACCATGAAGCCGAGCACGCGCTGCCAGCCATCCACCATTTGCAGAAGCTGATAGAGCAAGGTGGCGATGCCGACCGGGCCGCTGAGATGGCCGACGCCGATACTGGAGTCCTTCGCGACGACGCTGGTGATGGTAATCCACATCATGTGCAGGCTGTCGTAAACCTGCTTGAACGGCCCGGGATGGACGATGGTCTGGTCCTGATAGGGTGCGCCGTAGAAACCAAGGCCGAGCATCGGCCCCTTGCCGGCGGGAGAAAGCGGGACAACCGGAGTTGCTGTTAGTTTGAGAGGCTTGCCGTTGCGCGTGAGCTCAAATTCGATGGGATGCGCTCCCGTTTCCTTGATGAATGCGACCGCCTCGGCGTCAGCCGTGAATTTGCGGTTATTCATGGAAATCAGGGTGTCGCCCTCCTTGAACCCGGCCTTTTCGGCGGGGCTGCCTTTGAGGATGGAGCCGATTTCGATATGGTGGATTTCCGGGCCGAAGCCGACTTCGCGCAGGCCGCCGCGTTGATACCATTGGGTTTTCGGGGTTTCAAATTCGGAAATGAGTTTCAGCGGAGCTGCTTCCCCGGCGCGCTGGATGGTGAACTCGATTTGCTGGCCCTTGCTGAGAATGATGCTCTCGCGGATGCTGTCGAGCGTGCCGGTGAAGCCGTTCACGGGTTGGCCGTTGATCGCGAGAATCGTGTCTCCGGGATGGATGCCCGCCTTGGCGGCTGGGCTGCCCTCGGCCACCTCACCGACAGTTTTAGTGGGAATGAAATCCATCGGTTTTCCGACGCCCCATACGACCACCGCGGAGAGCAGGGCGAGCATCATCGAAAACAGCGGCCCGGCGAAGGCGACGATGATTTTATCGAGCGCGGAAATCGGCGGCAGCGGCTTATCATCTTTGGTGCCGCCTTCCAGCGCCTCCATCGGTGCCATCTGCGGCAGGGCCACAAAACCACCGGCGGGAATCCAGCCGAGACCGTATTGGACACCGTTGATTTCCTTTTTCCAAATCGGCGTACCGAACCAGATCTGGAAGCGGTCGATCCGCAAGCCACGCCATTTCGCGGCGAGGAAATGGCCGAGTTCATGGACGAAGATGATGATGTTGAAAATCGTCACCACGATGACGATAAGCAGGATCACGTTGAGAATGGTGGAAATGATGGCCATGGGTGAGGAAAGAACTTCGGCAACCTAGCGACACCAGAGCTTCCGGCAAGTCCATTAAAATTTACCGGGCTTTCTCGGGTTTGACCTTTGGCGTTCCCTCCGCTAGTGCTTGCGGGAGTTCCCCATGATCCGCGAAATCGTCCAATACGGCCACCCCGTCCTCCGCCAACGCTGCCGGCCTGTCACTCAGGTGGATGACGAAATCATCGAACTCGTCGCCGACATGCTGGACACGATGGTGGATGCGAACGGCGTGGGCTTGGCCGCGCCGCAGTTGGGCGTGGATTTGCGCTTGGCGGTCATCGATGTTTCGCATGATCCGACCTGCGTTTCCTTTCTTAAGGTGAATGGCGAGGACGCGGATCTGGTGTCGGTCATGCCGTTGATTTTCATCAATCCGGAACTCGCCTTCGGGCAGGCCAAGGAATTCGGCATGGAAGGCTGCCTGAGCATCCGAGGTATCCGCGCCGAGGTCCGCCGCCCGGAATCGGTGAAGGCCACGCTGCCGCAGCTCGATGGCTCGGTGCTAGTGCTCGAAACTGACGGGCTGTTAGCGCGGGCCTTGCAACATGAGATCGACCACCTCAACGGCGTCCTGTTTGTGGACCGCTTGCCGGCGGTGGCTAAGGTCTCGATGAAAAACCGTCTCAAGCGGCTGTTGGAGGGCGCGGAAGAAAGTTGAAAATTTTTCGCCTGAAAGCTCGACTTTCCGCGAATATTAAGCTTTTTTCTCGTGGAGCGATGCGAGCCGCCGATACCTCGCCTATCCAAACCACTCCGAATCCCCAATGAGCACGAACCGAGGAATTTTCGAAAGCTTTCCAAATCAACCGGCCGCGCGGCAAGATTCGCCGTTCGCGGTGGTTCACGAGCCGGTGGAAACACCCACTGCCGCCAGCCCGTTTTCTGTAGCCGCGCGTCAGGACTCACCGTTCACCGTGGTGGACGAACACAACGAGGTGCGGACTCTCGAACCGGGGCGTCCGGTCCGTTTACCGGATCGCCGTCGCACGGAATCGCCCTTCCAAGTGGCCGAGCCGACTGAGGGATACGGCTTCGAAGCCGCGCCGCCGAAAGCATACGCCGCCTCACCATTTGAGATCGCCCCAGCAGCCGCGCCGCCCGCGCCATCGCCATTTTCCGCGCCGCCGCAGCAGGCTCCGGCCTCGCCATTTTCCATCGAACCCCAACGTGCTGCCCAGCCTGCGCCACAACCCGCATACGCTGCGTGGCAGGAACCAGCGGCCCAGCCCGTCTTTGCGCAAGCGGTGGCTCCCGCCTTCGCCCAAGCGCCACCCGTGGCTGTGCCCAGCGCCTTCGCCCCGGCACCCCAACAAGCACCTGCGCCAGCCGCGCCAGAGGAATACCTATCCGATTCATTCTCGATCCGCCAGCTTGAACTGCGGGCCATCTTCGGCGTGGACCGTGAGATGAATCCCGAGGAAATTCTCCAACGCTCGAAGGCCCTGCCCGGCATGAGAAACATCTCCCGCGTGACTCCGCAGGACATGACCACCATCGAGGCGCTAAAGCACCTGCTCCCCAACCTCGGCTTCGGCAGTGGTGGCTTGAAACTTTACTCCGGTTCGACACCGTTAGAATTCGTCCGCGAGGGCAATGTCATGCTCGCCATGCAAACCGACGGCGGCTTCGCTCCCGGCGTGCGTGAAACGCTGATGCTCGTGGCCAGAGAGCTGGGACGGCTGGCTTAGAGGCTGGCTTAAATTGGAGCGCGGATCTTCAGTGCGCCTGTTGGGAATGGCCAATGCTGGGAAACAAGTAGATTTTGGCACCGCGAATCTTGCGAATCTTTGCTTTTTAAGCAGGCCTCTCAGGGTGGCTTCAGTTAGAAATCATGGACGAGCTCGATGGCGATGTGCTGTGCAACGGGATCATCCGGCAAAGCCAAGGTTTTTTCATAAAAACGGATTGAGCACGGTGATGCCGCCGTAATCTTGCCCGTGACTCAGATCCTCAGAATAAATCGTATGGCACCCGAGTTCGAGGGCTGCGGCGACCATGGCGGCATCCCAATAACGGATCCCAAAGCGGGTTTTGATTTCAAAGGCACGCTGGGCCAAGGCTACGGAGGTCTCGACCAGCGGGTAGCCAATCATGTGCCGGACCATGTCTGAAATTTCCGCATGGGTGACGCCAAGCTGTGTCTTGCGGAGCGTCACATCCATGAATTCCTGAAGAATCTGAACGGAGAGGCCGAATTCAAACTCGAGCAGCAGACGCTGCGCAATTTCCCGCTTGGCACGATCCGCAGGAGCCGCCGAGACGATGTAGATGAAGATATTCGTATCGAAGAAAACCATCAGTCCCATTTTCCTTGTTGGCGGTCGTAGATCTCATCCCGATTCAAAGGGCCGATGGGTTCGCTATTTTTTCCTCGTGCAAGTGAGGCGATAAGCGCGGCGGCCCGTGCCTTGCGCTCGGCCTCTGGATCTACGGTGGGCTGGCGGATGGCGTATTCCAAGCCCTGAATGACCAGTTCTTTCAGGGTGATTTTCCGCTGAACTGCAATGGTTTTCGCCCGGTGGAGAATGTGCTCAGGGAAATCAATGGTCGTTTTCATCGGCAAGCAATACAGCGATACGGGGATATTGTCAAAGAAGGATTGGAGGTGAAATCCAAGTGCCTCTCCACGGAGCGCGGGACTACATCCCGCTCGCGCAGCGAGATGCGAATGAAATAGTAAATGAACGGCGCTGAAACCTGCTGGAAAACACGGTGGCGGCCGCATGGAAAGGCGGTTTCTCACCGCGCTCATTTCAACAACTCCATCAGTTTCTCGTAACTGCTCACCACGTCATATCTGACCTCGTCGGAAGTGATTTTTGCAAAGAACTTGCGAGCGCAATTGATGCGGGCCTTCTCGATTTCCCGAAGCTCGAGGGACGACATGCTGCCCTTGGTTTCCGCGATGAAATAAACATGCTTCATTTTCGCTGAATCGAAGGCGATGGCCCAATCCGGGTTGTAGTCACCGACCGGTGTTGGAATGGAAAACCCCTTGGGCAGTTTGCCATACACCGTGACCTCGGCGTTGGTGTCGAGTTCCTCCGCGAATTTCCTCTCTACCTTGGAGTCGGTGAACACATAGTCGTAAATATGGTGCTTGGCGCGGAAAGCACTGGAAAAATTCTCTTCACTCTTCACCGCCGTGAAAATCGTGGAGTCGTAACGCTCGTCGATGGGATCATAGGCGAGATGCTCGATGATCATGGTGGCCTTCTGCTCCTTAATCAGGACCGACGCCCGGGCAATGAATGCTTCCGGGTTGGATTTGAACTGCCCGAAGACCGGAAGTTCCAGCCCTTGAAGAATCGCTGAAATAGTACGGCGTGTGAGTTGCGTGGTCTCGGCAATGGAGCCGATCAGGTCGTACGAAACCGACGCCCGGATCGACCCGCGCATGTATTCCGCCTCGCGTGCCCGCACGACGAAGCTTTGTTTCGCCACAAGATCTTCCGGTGCGATGGCATCGGTCTGTTCGCCACGCACGACCTGAAACCGGAGCTTTTCCACACGCAGATCCTTGTTAAGCGTTTTGATCGCTTTGGAAATCAGTTCGTCGGTTTCGAAGGCCACGGTGTAGGCCGCCTTGCGGTTGATACTCCGCCAGAGATTCTGGAACTCGGTCTTGTGGAAGTTGTCGTTGAGGACGTTTGTCCTGGGTGTCCGGTTGTTCCCGAATTGGGGTAGCGCGCCTTCCGAAAAGACGGAGTCGATCAATTGGAACACCTGCGCGGCATGAGGCTTCAGATCGTCTGGAAGCTCCGCAAGCACACCCTCTTTTTTCGCCTGATGGTAGGCATCCGCGATGTGATCTTGATCGTCGGTATAATCGTTTTTCAGCAGGTAGCGGTAAATTTGCTTCGCCATCTCCGGCGTGAGGGTCGTGTCCGCCTCACCGTTTATTCCGGTTAGAATTTTGCCGGTGAAATAGGCTTCATTCGCTTTTCTTGGGCGCTCCGACAGGCTTTCATGGATGTCCGATTGCAGCCCTCTAACGAAATCCTCGTAAGACTCGTTCGCCACCACGGTGAGCACGTTGATGTCGTGGGCGGTCGCCGGATTGTCCATGCGCTCGCCGTGCTGGTTGACGCAAAGGCGCATCCCCCGCCCGACTTCCTGGCGGCGTGATACCGTGCTATCGCTGTGCTTGAGTGTGCAGATCACGAACACATTCGGATTATCCCAACCTTCCCGCAGGGCGGAGTGGGAGAAAATGAAGCGCACCTGTTTCCTGCGGCGCGTGGAATCATCGTCATTCGCCTCGGGCAGCGAGAGCAGGGTTTCTTTGTCCCGGAGGATGAGGTCGTAGGCATCCACATCATCGGTCAGGCCGGTTTCATCACCCCTTTTCTTCATCTCCGGGTTGACGAGGCGTTTGCTCTTTTTGTCGATGGAGAAATATCCGTTGTGGGTGATGGCTGGCTCGATCCCGCGGAGGAAACGCTGATAGGGCGTATCCTCCAGTTCAAGCTCCTCATGGAGCTGGAGTTTGTATTCCTCCTCGAAAATGCAGGCATATTCTCCGGGCTGCTCGCCCGCCTCGTTGTATTGGCGGTATTTCGCCACTTCATCGATGAAGAACAGGCTCAACACCTTGATGCCTTGGGAAAACAGGTGGCGTTCGTTGTCGAAATGGGCGCGGATCGTCTCGCGGATCTGGATGCGGCGGAGCGTGTTTTCGTTCACATCGCCCGCAACCGTTCCGGCAGTTAGAACCTGGCCATTGGTGAAGCGGATCGTGTTATGCAGCGCATCTATCTCGGAGACGACATATCCATCGTATTCGGCGAGACCATTGGAGAGCGTCTTGAGATTTTCACCGCGAGCCACCTTGCGGAGAATCCTGCGGATGTTGCCGGACTTGTCCTTTACTTCCAATTCAAGACGCGCGACCGGAGCCAGCCTCGAAATGACGATGGACTCCAGATAGAGATAGCGGTTGGTGCCGCTGAGGCCTTTCTGCGCGATGCCGTGGACGCGGATTTTTTTGACCAACTTCTGGTTATAGGCATCCAGTGCGTCGAGGCGGTGAATCTTGTTGTGCTCGGTCTTGTGGGTGGCGGAGTAGCGCAGCACGAAGAGCGGCTGGAACTTCATCAGCGAGGTGACCGTCTGCGCGCCCTCCATTTTCTGCGGCTCGTCGAGAATCAAAATCGGTCGGTTCGCCGCGAGAACATCGATGGGTCTCCGCGACTGGAAATCATCAAGCGCCATGTCGATCCGGCGGGCATCCACGCCTTTGGCATTGAACGCTTGGACATTGATCACCATCACATTGATGCCGCCGTCCGAGGAAAAACTCTCCAGCTTGTGAGGATGCTTTGAATCATAGGTGAAAAATCGGACACGCTTGCCGTAATCCTCCAGAAAATGCTCGGCGGTGATTTCCAGCGATTTTTGAATCCCTTCGCGGATGGCGATGCTAGGCACCACCACGATGAACTTGCTCCACCCGTATCGCCGGTTCAGCTCGAACATTGTGCGGATGTAAACGTAAGTCTTGCCAGTGCCCGTCTCCATTTCCACGTCGAGGTTCACCTTGGCGCTTTTCGTGGCAATCAATGCCTTCGATTGTGGCAGATTCCGGCGACGTTGGATTTTCTGGATGTTCACTAACAACTGCGCCTCATCCAGAGCGAGCGGCGCGTTGCGGAAAGCCTCCGTGCCGTAGTCCAGTTCCGCCTGGGTTTTTGAAACGGCCAGTTTACCGGGATCAAGCCGGTAAGTTACGCCCTCGACTTTCGGTTGCCCGGCGAAACAATCGACCACCGCCTCAACGGCGTCCGACTGGTATTCCTTGTGTTTGAACTGGAGCTTCATGGGAGACGGGTGAATCGGCGGAGCCTCACTTGGCAAGCAGGAGCAGGTCGAGGCCGTGGGGTTCGAAGTTTCGGAAATCCTTGTCCAAGGTGACCATCCGCAGACCGCCCGTGATGGCGAACGCCGCCAGATAGGCATCCATCCACAGCTTGGGGGAAGAAGCATTGCCATCCGCCAATTGTCGCCAGACTCGGTCCAGTCCGTGGGGTTCCGATTCAAATCCCGTGGCGTCGTCAGCCATCAACTGGTCGAGTGCGTCCCATGCCGCGCGGTTGGTCAAGGGTATGAAATCCGGCGCGATTTTCTGGGTCAGCAGCCGCAGGAAGGAAATCCGGGTGGCCCGGCAGAACAGGGCGGTGTCCTCTCCGGTCAAAGTTCCAAACCAACTTGCCGCTAGGGAATGATGGATGTGTTGCTCCACCGAGAGGGCGAGAAACACATTGCTGTCGCAGAGGTGCTTCATCCGTTGGAGCCTCCTTCTGCCGCTTCCAGTTCAAGCTCCAGCAGACGCTCGCCGCTTAGATCGAAGGGCTTGGCTCCGGCAGCGGTCGGAATGATCGGCAGTTTCACCCGATGGCGGACACCCGGCGCAGGAGAGGGTGCCGCCAAGCCGCGGCGAAACACTTCTTCCGCCACTTCACGCAGCTTGCGCCCTTCGCGGACCGCGCGGAACTTCATTTCCCGAACCAAATCCGCCGGTAAATCAAGGGTTGTTTTCATGAGTCCAGCTTTCCAGCTTTCCAGCTTTCCGTCAAGTGTTCCTTTGATCCTCACAGTGTTCTCAGTTCCGTGTGCGGGCTGAGGGCTTTGAAAATCTGCTCGATGTTGATCTTGGCCGCGTCGCTGGCGTAGCCGGCATCCCGGAAAACGGCGCGCAGCGGCGTGCGCTTGGCCAGTTCCTTCACCAACTCCTCCGAGACATTCATGTCGAAACAAGCCGCCACGGCATTCCCGTCCACGAAGAACACCTCATACTCTTTTCCTCGGTCCTTAGCTTTTTTTCCGATGATAAAAGTCTCCCGGGTGATCGGCAGGGAAAGATCCACCCCCCAATCGAGCAGCACTTGGAATAACAAATCCTCGTTACTGCGGCCCCGTCTCAGGTTGTCCACATGAAGTGTTAGATCGTCCTGCGTCAGTTCGTCCGGCTGATAGTAAACGTCCGCCATGTTCGAGCTGTCCACCTTGAGCACGCGGAAGCCGATGTCGGGAGGAGATGGGGGATCGGAGATCGGGGATGGTGGATGAAGAAGATCGCCTTGCACGGGCTTTTCCTTGGCCTGCTTCGCCTGCCACTCCGAAAGAATCTTCTTCCCGGCGCGGCGGATGCGCTCCTTGCCGATCTCGGCGATGGTGGCGTAACCGGCTTTGAATGCCTCGCTCTTCTCATCGCATGGCTCGGGAAGCTGGACCATGATGTGGCGGCGAGTGCCGCCGTCCTCGGCGTTGAGCTGCATCACTGCGTGGGCCGTGGTGGCGCTGCCGGAGAAGAAGTCGAGGATGATAGGATTCTTTTCGAAGTTTGTTGAAACTTGGGTGAAGTATTTCAGAAGAGAGACAGGCTTCGGAAAACTGAATAACTTATTGTCAAATATTTCTACAAAACTTTTGGTCCCATCTTGGCTCATTCCAACTTCGCTAGGGAGATTTGTGCTTACTGGCACAAATCCAAACAGCTCGCCTGATTTTGCCTCATCATCAGCCTTAAAATACCGTAACCCTGGCCGTGTCAGATTTAGAAAGTCATAATCTCCTGGAAATACGATACGATTATCTTTTAAATATTTTGGAAATGTTTCGGCGGTAATAGCCCAAGTCCTGTTAGAATTTGCTGGGTATTCGGTTCCATTTTTTGGATTAATAATAGTGAAAAAACTATTTGGTCTCTCGGAGGCACTAGTTTGTTTTGTCAGATCGTGAACACGCCATGGACGTCCAGCCAGATCTGGAGTCTCGTAATATTGGCGACCTTTACCCAAAATGCAGCCAATGAATTGATGGTTTGCGTAAGAAATGACCCACTCAAAATCTTGGCTAACTCCGAACGGAACATCCGATTTGGCAGTGCGTTTACGCCAGGGAAAAATACCAACAAAGCTTTCCTCGCCAAATATTTCATCACACAAACGTTTCAGGTTAGATTGTTCTCCGTCGTCAATGCTGATGAAGATAACCCCATCGTCACGAAGTAGGTTCCTTGCCAGTTTCAATCTCGCATAAATCATCGACAACCAATCCGAATGAAATCGACCATTACTCGTTGTGTTTTGCCGCCACCGCTCTTCATCCATCATCCGGTTCCCCTCCGCGTCCTTCTCGCCCGCGCCCCGTTGATAGGCTTCCTGTTCCGCAGTGAAATCATCCTCATAGATAAAATCGTTCCCCGTGTTGTAGGGTGGGTCGATGTAGATCATCTTCACCGTCCCGAGGTAGGTTTCCTGGAGGAGTTTGAGAGCGTCGAGGTTGTCGCCCTCGATGTAGAGATTCTTCGTGTGATCGAAATCGACCGACTCTTCCCGGCTGGGGCGCAGCGTTTTCCGGATCGGCTCGTTGGCGAGGGCGAGCGCCTCGCGCTTGCCGGGCCAGTCCAGGCGGTAGCGTTCCTGCGGGCCTTCGACGAGATCGTGGGAGAGCTCCTGGCTGAGGAGATCGAAGTCGATGGCGTGTCTCGGCGTGCCGTCGGGGCGTTTGCTTTCGGTGACGCAGTGGGGAAAGAGTTCCGCCAGCCGTGCGATGTTGGCGGTGGTGAAGTCCGGGGTTTGGAGGTCGAGTTTTTCCATAAGAATGAAGCAGGAATTGGAGCGCGGAATTTATTCCGCAAGGGCCGCAGCCTCTAACTGAATCGGCTTGAGCTGTTGGTTGAGGACCACGCGGCGGTTGAATTGTTTCTCGCGGCGGACTTTCGCGGTGAGCTGGCCGATGTGCCGCGTGAGCCGGAGATAGGTCTCGCAACGGGTGATGTGGGCGGACAATTCCTCGCCCGGCCTCGCTGGCAATGGCAGCAAGGGAGCGAACAAGGCGGCATACAGCCGACCGAGATCGATGGCCGTCGGCAGCGGCGGGTAATCCGTCAGGGGTCGTGAGAAGGCGGTGGTGAAACGCGGGCCGACGACCCATTGGCCGGAGTCCGCCTCGCTGGGACGCTTGAAAGCCGCGCTGATGGCGATGCCGTTTTCCGAACGGAGGCGGTGGATTACCGGATAGGGAATGGCGCGGTCGATGGCGTGGAGAACCTCGTCATCGAGGACGGAGGATTTCAAAGTCAGGTCGAAGATCTGGATCTCCGGCACGCCGGGACGGGCGGATAGGCGGAGGGTTTCCGGGGAGAGTTTGTGCGCCCAAATGATTTCCGAAAGCTGCGAGACAAACAGCTCCCGCACCCGCCGCGAGGGGGCGGCGTGGGTGTAGATTCGGCTCTTGGGGACGGATTTACCGAAGGCGGTCTGTGGCGGGAAGGTGAACAAGTTAGGGTTGGATGATGAGGAAGGAGATGAGTTCGAAGTCATCGAGGCCCCGGATGGAATCCACGAGGGCGGTGGTTTTTCCGGGAGTGAAGAGGCTGTCGAGATCGCTTTCCTCCTTCACGTCGATCACCGAGCGGATGACCTGATCGAGCAGGGCGGAATAGCGTTTCATGTTGCGCCCATCCTGGGTCGCGGCGTTGAAGACGGCACACAGGCCGGGGCTGGGTTCGGAACGGCCCTTGCAAGCGGTCCGCGCCAGATCGAGGAGCCGCTTGACTTCGGTGTTCCCCGACCGTTGGCTGGATGCAGGCCATCTGCTGCATGGAAAATTTTGTGGAGTTCGAACTGAAACTCACCTTGCGGCGGATCCAGTCGGCGCACTCGCGGGCGATGGCGCGCTGAGTGAGTTTATTGCGGAGTCGGATCTCGAACTCGGTGCCGTAGAGGCTGCGCTCGCGTTCGAGCTTGGGGATGAAAAACTCGCGCTTTTCCTTCGGCAATTTGTCAGTCGCCTCGCCATGGAGGAAAGTGGGAGCGGTGAAGATGAACTCAACGGAGTCCACCTGTTCCAGCTCTGCCTTGAGCGCTTCATAGGCGTAGATGGAGAAACAGGAAGCCGCGATCTTGAGCTTGGCACCGGGAGTGATGGTGCTTTTCAGATCGTCGCCAAGGAGGCGGGTGATGTTGTCGAGGGTTTCCATCAGGCGGGCGGCGACACGATCAGCGGCGGGAGGGTTTTGGCTTTTCCAGTTGTGATCCCGTTAGGCCGGATGATTCCGAGGCGCGGATGATGCGTTGGACCGCGGCACGCAGGGTTTCCGCTTCGGCGGGGGTCAGGAGCAGCGGCTTTGGGGAGGCAATCCTTTTTCGGGTGCGCGGAACCTCAATCGAATCGCTCATGGCGCAATCATGCGTTTATCGCAAGATTGCGTCAAGCCGGGTTTCGGGTTGCGAAACGGAGCGTCGGGCCTGAATAATCCGCCACATGATCCGCTTCAGCCAACGCCTTAAAACTGTGCTGGCAGCCGTTAGGAAAAACCAAAAAGAGTTCGCAGAAGAGGCCGGGGTCAGTGCGACTAACATCTCGCGTTGGCTGAGAGGGACGGCCCTGCCGGATAAAAAATCGTTGGGAAAAATGCTCCCGCTACTGCCGCTGGAGCATGCGTCGAAGTTGGTGGCGGCATGGCTTTACGATTCGCTACCGCCAAGCGCGGATCGGATGGTGAACATCCTACCAAATAACCAGTCCGCAAAATTTGAGGAAGTCCCGGACGAGTGGCCTCCTGGCGTGGATCGGACGATCCGCAAAAAATTTACCGATTTCTGCCGACTGGCCACCGATCATCCGGACGTGATGGAAATCGTGAATATCCTCCACACCGCGGCCATGCGGGCGGCTTCGCAGGACGCGAACCGTTAAAGGTAGGGCCGCCGACTTTACCCATGCGGGCGACAAATGGGCGCGGCGGGCCGACGCGCTCTACCAGCTCAGCGGATCCCGTGTTGCTTGAGAAAGGGAACCAGCTCGTCCACGCCGAAGTCAGCGAGAATCTGCCCGTGCCAGTCGAGGGTGGGGGCTTTGGATTGGCCGGAAAGCGCGACCATTTCCTGCATCGCCTCGCGGTCGGCGGAGACGTTGAAGGTTTGGACTTCGATGTTCTTGCGGTCGAGGTAGGCGACGACTTCGCCGCACCAGGGGCAACCGCGTTTGATGTAGAGAATGGGGAGGTTCATGGGAGTGGGGATAGGGGATAGGAGATTTTATTTCCAGCCGCCGCCTAGGGCGCGGTAGGCGAGGACGACGGCTTGGAGATGATCGCGACGGGAGTCGGTGAGGTCGAGCTCGGCGTTGAAGAGGCTGCGTTCGGCATCGAGGACTTCGAGGTAGCTGGAGCTACCGCCGCGGAAGCGTTCGCGGGCGAGGCTGGAGACGCTTTTGAGGGACGCGATGAGTTGGCTGCGGCGGGCGATGATTTCGCCGGTTTTTTGGAAGGCATTGAGCGCGTCGGCTGCTTCGCGGAAGGCTTGTTGTGCGGATTTCTGGTAATCGGCCAAGGCTTGTTTGGCCCGGGCTTGGGCGGCTTTCACGCCAAAGCCGCTGCGCCCCGCATCGAAAATAGGGCCGACGAGTGAGGGCCCGACGGCGAAATTTCCCGATCCGCTGGAGAGCAGATTGTGAAGCTCGCTGCTGATCCACCCGCCTTTGCCGGTGAGCGAGAGGGTGGGCAGCCGGAGGGCCTCGGCGACGCCGATGTCGGCGGTGGCGGCTTGGAAGGTTTGATTGGCGGCGGCGAGGTCCGGGCGGCGTTCTAGCAGGGCGGAGGGCAATCCGCCAGCGATGCGGAGGGTGGATTCCAAGCGCCCGAGGCCACCGCTGCGGGCGACTCCGCCGGGATACTCGCCGAGCAGGGCGCGAATTTCGTTTTCCTTGGCGGCAATGGCTTGTTCGGTGACGGGGATGGCGATTTGGGCTTGGCTGAGCAGGGCTTTGGCCTGCGCGACCTCGAGATCCGAGCTGACCCCACCGTCGCGCCGGGTTTTCACCAGATCGAGGGAAGTGGTGCGGCTGGTGGCGGTGCGGCGGGCGATTTCCAGGCGTTCGTCGAGGTTTTGCAGGTCGATGTAGGCGGTGGCGACGGCGGCGATGAGACTCGTTTGGACGGCATCGCGCTGGAATTCGGCGGCGAGCAGGCGGGCGCGGGCGGCTTGGTTGCCGCGCCGGATGCCACCCCAGAGATCGACTTCCCAACTGAGCGCGGCTGCGAGTTCATAGTTCTCGGAACTGCGGCTGCCGCTGGATTTCCCGGCATTGGTCGAACTGTAATTGGAAGCGATACCGGCGGTGCCATCGACCGTGGGGAACTCTGCGGCGCGGGCGGCCCCGGCGAGGGCGCGGGCTTCCTCGATGCGATAGGTAGCGGCGACGAGATCCGGGTTGTTTTTCAAGGCCCGCACGATCAACGGCCGCAGGGTGGGATCGGTGAAAACCTTACGCCAAGCCCTGTCGCCGAAGGATGGGCCGTGCGGTGCGGTATCGCCACGGATGGCGGCGGGGGCGTGGGTGGCCGGTGATGACGGTTCCGGGCCGAGCACGCAGGCGCTCAGGAAAATCACGCCGGGCAGGATGAGAAGCGGACGCATGGGAAGGGAAAATCAGGAAACCCGCGCGGAGATTTCCCCAACATCGCCGCCTTGGCGAGTAGGAACCGTTATTGTGCGTCGCCGGTGATCTTGAAGGCGTAGGCCGGGGATTGCGGGAGGTTGGATGGAGGCTGGATCCGCAGGGCGGTGGGGACGACATATTTCGCACCGGCCTTGCGGAAGAGCGTGGCCCATTCGTCACCGTGCCGCACCCGAAAAAGACCTGCCGGTCGGGACGGCCCGCGCCATCCTCAAATCGGCCGGAATCCACAAGCCATGAACTACCCCATCGCCATCGAACACGAACCCGGCAAGGCCTACGGCGTTCAGTTTCCGGACCTCTCCGGTTTCATCGCACGCGTGGCCCTCGAAGCAGTCTGAAATTGCGGGGATCACCATACCACCACCCTGAGCATGCACCCATCACTGCCCAATGTCTGTTATTCGGGACTGGACCCCGTAGCACCCCGTAGCACTGACCCCGTAGCATTCGTGAAGCAAAAACCCAGCACCTTCTACGACCCATGACCGGCACCACCGATGGCCGGACGTGGGGTGGTTCGATGGGTCGAGCAGGCAGCTTGCTTCCTTGATCAACTCGCGTGAATCGGCCAGCAACCCAGTCATATATGCCGAACACACTCCGCTCTAACGGAACGCACGGGAGCTCGATTTGAACCTGGTTTCCGAAGGTGAAGTTGATCTGCCCGTGCGGAGAAATTGAAATCCGTGGAGATATAAATAATCCAACTTGTTTTAAATGACTGGTCATTTAAACTGGTCACTATGAAGACAATCACCGCGACCGAGTTCAAGTCGAAGTGCCTGCAATTGTTGGATGAAGTTCAGAGGTCCGGCCAGGACTTTGTCATCACCAAGCGTGGCAAACCCGTCGCACGAGTCGTGGCCGAGCGGGAATCGAAGCCGTGGCTGGCCCTCCGCGGCAAGGGCGGCTATCAAGGCGATCCCTTTGAGCCAGTGCTTCAGGAAAAGGAAATCGACGCACTGAAATGAACGCTCCCCCCGTTTTGGACACTCACATCTGGATCTGGTGGATGCTCGGCGACCCGAGCCTGAGCCACGTCGAGCGGAACGCGTTGGATGATCTTTCTGCGGAAACACGACCCGTCCTCTGCGATATCAGCCTGTGGGAATTCGCAACGCTGGTGGATATGGGCCGGGTGAAAATCGAAGGTACGGTCGAGGATTGGCTTCGGATCGCAGCATCACCATCAACCGTAAGAATCCAGCCGATTACACCGGGAATTGTCGCTGAAATGAACCGTCTCCCCGCCGCATTCCACCGGGACCCGGCGGATCGTTTGATCGTCGCAACCGCCCGTGCCCTTAAGCTTCCGCTTGCCACCATGGATCGCAAAATCCGGCGATCAAAAATGGTCCCGCTCTGGAAACCTTAGGCCTCGTTCGATTTGTCTGGGAAATTAAAATATGTATAATCAGGAACACCTCTTGGGCTTCGGCAAGGAAATCAAACGTATCGAAGGCAAGAAGCCATGATCCACGAATTGACCCTCCAGGAAGTTAACTCGATCAGCCTGAACTCAGCTACGTGAAATTCCGCATCGAACTCAAATCGAAAGCCGAAAAGGACCTCAAAAGCCTGTCTTCGGTGGATTGTGGACGGGTGGTCGAACGCCTGCGGTGGCTGGAGGACAATCTTCGCGGTGACGTGAAGCGTCTCAGCAACCACTTCCCCGAATACCGGATGCGGGCGGGTGATTACCGGGTGCTTTTTGAAGTCGCGGATGATCAAGTCATTGTATATCGTATCCTCCATCGAAGGAAATCCTACCGCTGAACCCGCCATGAGCATCCATCCGCAAATCATCGAAAAAGACGGCCGCAAGGAATTCGTCGTTCTCCCCTATGAGGAGTTCCTGCGAATGCAGGCGGAAATCGAGAACTACGAGGATCTCCGCACCCTGCGGGAAGAAAAAGCCGCCGCACAAGCGGAACCCACCCGGTCTCTCGACGCGGTGCTGAAGGAAATTGGTAGTTGAATTTGCGCCGCAGTCCCAGCCCCTCTTCCACCTACCCGGCACCGCGCAATGTCTGTTTTTTTTGACCTGTCTCAAGGCATCCACATTGATGCGCTGCAGATCAGTTTCTTTTCTCGAGTTCAGACTTGAATTTAGTTCGAAAAGTGTTCGGATGAACCCAATGAGACCAATTGCTATTGATCTATTTGCAGGCGCGGGCGGCATGTCGCTCGGTTTCGAGCAAGCTGGTTTTGATGTCGCCGCCGCCGTGGAAATCGATCCGATCCATGCCTGCATCCATGAATTCAATTTTCCAGAATGCGCGGTGATTCCAAGGTCCGTTCAAGACTTAACGGGGGCTGAAATCCGCGCTATTGCGGGAGTTGAAGGAAAAGTGAGCGTGGTATGCGGAGGCGCTCCATGCCAAGGATTCTCCATGATTGGCAAAAGGGTCTTGGATGATCCACGGAACTCGCTCGTCCTAGACTTCGTGCGAATAGTTTCAGAACTCGACGCTGATTACTTCGTATTCGAAAACGTGAAAGGACTCACAGTTGGAGCACATCGAGCCTTCTTAGAGGAATTAATCGATGCGTTCGACGAATGTGGATACTCAGTCCGACTCCCATGGTGCGTTCTCAACGCGGCCTCTTACGGGGTGCCTCAAGATCGGCGGCGCTTATTTCTGTTGGGGGCCAAAAAAGGCCTAGATATTCCGTTCTACCCAGCCCCAACAAGCTCCAAAAGCAATAGCTATCCTGAAATAAATCTCATCAATGGTCCCTCATGCCGGGACGCACTTGACGACATCCCTAACGCAGACGCTTTTCGCACGCTTCTCAACAGCGATGAAGTCGCCACGAGCGCTTGGGGAGAGCCCTCACAGTATGCCCGCGAAATGAGATGTATGGAACCGTCCGCGTGGCATTTTGGTAGGCGTCGAATCTGGAATTCACAAATTCTGACATCTAGCACTCGAACTATTCATTCCGAAATTTCCAGAAGCCGATTTTCGGAAACGCAACCTGGCTCGGTAGAGCCGATCTCCCGATTTTTCAAACTCTCAGCAGACGGCGTCTCCAACACACTTCGCGCGGGAACGGACGCCGCGCGAGGAGCATTTACCAGCCCCCGCCCAGTCCATTATAAATACGCACGCTGCGTGACAGTCCGAGAAATGGCTCGCCTGCATGGTTTTCCAGATTGGTTTCGCTTCCATCACACCAAATGGCATGGAGCGCGCCAAATCGGAAATGCTGTGCCCCCGCCCTTGGCACGCGCAGTTGCATCAGCGATCATCGCAGCGATGGGCCACACACCACAGCAATCCACCAAAGCAATCAAACTTGGTGATCCGCGAGTGCTCTCATTCGAAATGTCTGAAGCTGCCGAACATATGAGGGTCGCTTGCCCGAATCAGAAGCGAGACCGCAAGAGCGGCGCTCGCAAACGTTCACAGGTTGAAACTGAGAGGGAAAGATTGGCTGCAATTTCCGCAAGTTGAACACGATATCTTTCATTACCCATTTCAGGATAAACCACATGGCAACAAGAATTGGCACCGACTCTAAAAAGACAGCTGTTATCAGGCACCTCTTTTTCTCTCGCTGGAGCAAGGAAACGAAATCCTTGGAAAATCCAAAGATTACATTGGACAATGTTAAAGACGCCATCGAAACCATCAACAAAGACGCCACAGGAGGCAAGCTCTCGTCTTCGAATCTTGCGAACTTTTTCAAGGATTTCATCCGTCGTGCCACAAGTGCCAATAAGAACTGGCCTGAAGAATTGCTACAACTTCAATGGACTGCCGAACAACGAACAGGTGGGAACAACTGCTTTGAATTCGTCAAATATGCAGACGGTCAGACCGAGCCATTTGAAGAGTCATTTGGTCCCACCAAGGATACGCCGACCCATCGGATGCAAAGCATCACGATTCCAAAGGCCAGTCGCGAACTCGGACGTAAGGATGAGCAGTGGCTCTTACAAGTGGCCGTCCAACAAGGCTTGATTCCAACTCACATGGCTCTGCGTTCTTCCCATCAAATCGACGAAATAGTGCACCTTCAGAGCTCGTTGAAACTACGAAAGACCGAAATCGACGCTCTTTTCCTCGCTCAGCTTGTAGTGGGCAATCAACGGTGCTCCGCATTAATCACCTGCGAGGCAAAACATGGTGAAAGTATTCTTCCCGATCAAATAGTGAGTCAGGCAAATGCTGCATCCATATCAAACAAGACGGATTGGATCATACCTATGGCCATTCAGGTGATGGCGGATCCTGGCAGAAAAAGAAAAAATATTGGAGGATTGGTTTACGTCTGTGAATTCGAAGGCTTCGAGACTGGAAAAACGATTGATCGAACACATTTGCGAATCGCTTCGGACTGCCTCTACGAGTTTCATCCCCCAATCCCTGGGGTTTGAAAGTATTGTGTGTTTAGGTCTGTGGTGCCTCAAATAACAGACCTTGAAACGAAAGAGAACAAACGCTCTGAAGTCCGCGGTCCAGTTGGTGAAATCAGACGAACCTCACCGCGTGCTTTTTCGAGAGCTTGAGCACATCGCCAGCCGCCGGTGTGATGACAGCGTTCGGGTCGGTGAGTTTCTCGCCGTTGAGTTGGACGGAGCCGGTGGTGATGAATTGTTTCTTCAACTCGCCGTTGGATTTTTCGAGGGCGAAGGCGGCTTGGAAAGCGTGGGCGGTGAGGCTGAGGACGGTGAGATCGGCGGGGAGATCGGCGAGGGAAATCTCTGGCAGCTCGGCGGCGGCGAGGTCTTTTTTCGAGAAGCGCGTGTCCCAGTCGGCGCGGGCGGCGGGGCCGGCTTCGGGGCCGTGGTAGCGGCTGGTGAGTTTCTCGGCGAGGGATTTTTTGGCATCCATCGGGTGGCCGGCGGGGTCGCGGGCCTCGCCTAGCAGAAGCAGGTAGTAGCGGTCCATCAGCTCGTCGGAGACGCTCATGAGCTTGCCGAACATTTCCTGCGGCGCATCGCTGACGCCGACGTAGTTGCCGTAGGATTTGGACATTTTCCGAACACCGTCGAGGCCTTCGAGCAGGGGCATGACCATGACGACCTGCTGCGGTTGGCCTTCCTCCTTCTGAAGGTCGCGACCGACGAGGATGTTGAAGAGTTGGTCGGTGCCGCCGATTTCGACGTCGGCGCGGATTTCCACCGAGTCCCAGCCTTGCATGATCGGGTATTGGAGTTCGTGAAGGCGGATTTCCTGGCCGGCATCGAGGCGGGTGCGGAAGTCCTCGCGCTGGAGCATCTGTTGGAGGGTGACGCGGGAGTTGAGCTTGAGGATTTCCTCGTAGCTCATTTTGCGGAACCAGTCGCCGTTGTAAACGATCTCGGTTTTCGAGCGATCGAGGATTTTGAAAGCCTGGTCGGTGTAGGTGGCGGCATTCACCAACACCTCATCGCGGGTGAGCGGCGGGCGGGTGGACGAGCGGCCCGTGGGATCGCCGACGGTGGCGGTGAAATCGCCGATCAGCAGGACCGCCTGGTGGCCGAGGAGCTGGAACTGGCGGAGTTTTTCCAAGGCGACCGTGTGGCCAAGGTGGATGTCCGGCGCGGTGGGATCGACGCCGAGCTTGATGCGGAGGGGACGGTTGAGGCGGAGTTTTTCCAAGAGTTCCTTTTCGGACAGGACCTTGGCGGTGCCGGCGGTGAGTTGGGAGAGTTGTTGTTCGGGAGACATGGAAAGCGCCGTTAGGCGAGGCGAGAGAATGGCGATTCCCGGCAGTCTGCCAAGTCTGGAAAGCGATGAGGAAAAATGCTGCTTTCGTCGGTGCGCGAAATCCGCACACTGCATCTGCCATATCCCCTGGCCACAATCATGAAAGCCACTTCATCCCGCCCAACTGCCCGCCGCAAACGCGTGGCGCGTTCCGTCATCGCATTCGTGCTGTTGCTTTTCGCCGATGCGCCTGAGTTGCTGGCCAGGGAGTGGGCCTTTGTTGGCATCCCGCAACCGATGGAGGCCGAGTTCATCGGCATGAAGAATGGCGGGGTGGTGCTCCAAGGTTCTAACGGGAAAAGCTTCGAGGTGCCCTTCACCAGCTTCACGCCGGAGGATCAAAAATACTTAAAGCTGCTAGAGGCGGGGGGCGGGAAAATTCCAGCCATGGAGACACCGAGCAGGCCAATCACGACGTCCACGGGTTATAGCGTGAAGTCGGTGGCAACACTCGCGGATGAAATGGTGACCTTGAAAGGCGGCACGGAGTTGCATGTTACGGGCGGCGGTGAGCCAATCAGCGGCAGTAAAATCAATTTCACCGCATCCGATGCATGGTTGATTTTTGACAACGTCGCCCCATCCAAGGTCGCCGCCAAGTTTCTCAGCCAGATGCGGGTCAATGGCGAGAAGGCGGCAGTCGATACTAACATCCGGGTGGTCCAATACGGCGCGGGAACGGTGATCATCCCGCAAGCGGCGGATTTCCCGGCGATGACGGTTTATGCGAGTAAGGATCTCTCTGGATCCTCGTTGCCGCTGAAATGTTATGAGGCATACGCGCCTGCGAAGCTCCTCGCTTTGAAAGGATCGATCCGTTCATTCGTCCTCCGGCGCGGCTACATGGCGACCCTCGCACAAAAGGAAAATGGGACCGGCGCGAGTGTCAACTACGTCGCCCAGGATCACGATGTGGTGGTCAACACGATGCCACAGGGACTTGATACGGACGTGCGCTTCATCCGCATTTTCCCGTGGCGATGGGTGAGTAAAAAGGGGGTCGGCGGCGCGCTCTGGCAGAACCTCAATGTCGGCTGGTTTTACGATTGGAACATCGGCACCAAGTCCTCGCTGGATCATGAGTATGTGGGAATCAGTCAGAATCGCTGGTGGCCCTCGCTGGATCAGGACTGGAAGGCCAAGAGCATCACGCACCTTCTCGGCTTCAACGAGCCGGATCATAAGGACCAGGCAAATATGGCGGTCGAGGATGCCATCAATGCCTGGCCCGGATTGTTAGCCACCGGCTTGCGCCTCGGTTCACCAGCGACCTCGGACGGTGGGCAGGGCTGGCTTTATAAGTTCCTCGACAAGGCTGACGCCACAGGCCTGCGGGTCGATTTCGTCGCCCTGCATTACTATCACGCCATCGCCAATCCGGATGATGCGAAGGGCGCGGCGAGCCAGTTTTATCAATCTTTGAAAGCGATTCATGATCGCGTGAGACGCCCGCTGTGGATCACGGAATGGAACAACGGCGCGAACTGGACCCACAGCCCCAAGCCCAATGACAAACAACAGAAAGCCGCCATTGCCGCGATGACCAAGATGCTGGATGAGACGCCGTTCGTGGAACGCTACGCACCCTTCAACTGGGTCGAGGATTGCCGCCAGTTGGTGCGCAAGGATGGTTCGCTGACCCTTGCGGGCGAGGTCTATCGGGATAAAAAATCGCCACTCGCCTACCTTCAGGCCAAGGCGCAAAAGTGAACTCTGTAGCTCCGAGAATTTTCCCCGGGGCCCGGGTGCCGATGGGCAGAAAGCCCGCTTCCCGGTGTGGATTCCTTGGCCGGATAATCCATGCTCCTACTTCTTGCCGGGGCCGCATCCGGGGGCTACGGTCCGCCACGAATGTCTGACGAACTGCCTGAAAACGAACCCACCCGCCGCCAGTGGCTGGGCTTTTGGAGCATGATTGTCCTGCAAACGCAGAACGCTTTCAACGACAAGCTCGCCCAATTCACCCTGATCCCGCTGGGCGCGGCTGTTGGTTTTTCGGTAATGATCCCCGTCGGCGCGGGGGTGGAGGTGGACGTGCCCTCGGCGGCTGGCCTGCTGATGGCGCTGCCGATGGTGCTCTTCGCGCCGCTCGCGGGCTGGGTGAGCGACCGCTTTTCCAAACGCAGCGTGATGCTGGGTGCGGCGATCACGCAGGTGCTGGTGCTCGGCTGGATTTGTGTCTCGGTGATGCTGCAAAACATGCCAGCCGCACTCTGCGGGTTTTTCGCACTGGCGGTGCAGTCGGCGTTTTTTAGTCCGGCGAAAATCGGGATCAACAAGGAACTCGTCGGCTCGAAGCACCTCGGCTTCGCGGCGGGAATCCAACAAATGTCGGCGATGCTGGCGATTCTCACCGGGCAAATCGTCGCTGGCGGCTTGTTCGATCACCGCTTCAAGGGGCATGGCGGCGGGGATGACGTGGCATGGCACGCGGCGCTCATTCCCTTGCTTTGGCTGGCAGGGCTCTCGATTCCTGCCCTAGCGATGGCCTGGGCGATCCCAAAGGTGCCGGCTCAGGGCGGGGCGAAATTCACCGCGAAACTGGCGATCAGCCATTTCCTCAATCTAGCGGATCTGTGGCGCGACGGACCGCTGCGGCGTGCGTCGTTCGGCGTGGCGTTTTTCTGGGGTTTCGCCGCTTTTATCAACCTCTGGTCATTCAAAGTTGCCGAGGAAATGACCGGCGGTGGTGAGGGCTTCGGCACGCTGTCGTCGAAATTTATCGCGGCGGCCTCGCTCGGCATGGCGGCGGGTTTTGGTTTCGCGTCCTTCCTGCTGCGCAAACGCATCGACCTCGCTTGGGTGCCAGTCGCCGCAGCGGCGATGACTCTAACGGCGCTGCTGCTGGCCTTCCTAACCCCCGGCGGCTGGCTTTTCCTAACAACCCTCGCGCTGCTGGCATTTTCCGCCGCCGTATTTCTCGCCCCCCTAAGCGCATGGATGCAGGACCGCTACCCGGCGGCCAAACGCGGCGAGCTGCAATCTGCGGTGAATCTCCAGGACTGCATGGCGGGCATCATCGCCGTAGTAATGATCGGCGTGATCGAATACAGCGTGAAATCCGCCGGTATGGCCACCGCGATGGGCTTTCGGGTGGAGATGATCTTCATCGGCGTGATCTGCGGCGGCATGAGCCTGTCGATCCTCCGGCTCTTGCCAGGCGATGTTATCCGCCTGTTAGGTGGGGTCTTGATTCGTTCGCTCTATCGAATCAAGACCGTCCACCCCGAGCGTATCCCGGCCAAGGGCGGGGCGCTGCTGCTGCCGAACCACGTCACCTTCGCGGATGCGTTTTACATTTCCGCCGTCTGTCCGCGACCGGTCCGTTTCGTCATGGACGAGGCCTTCATGGCGCGCCGCTCGATCCGGCTGTTTGTTAGCATTTTCAATACCGTCACCATCCGCCGCGACCAGCCGCGCGAGGCCATCCGCATCACCATCGACGCCTTGAAAAACGGCGACCTCGTCTGCCTATTTCCCGAGGGCCAACTGACCCGCACCGGCACCCTCGCGGGCCTCCGCCGGGGCTTCGAGCTGATTGCGAAAAAGGCCGATCACCCGCTGATCCCGATGTGGTGTGACGGCACATGGGGTTCGATTTTCTCCTACGAACGCGGCAAATTTTTCCGCAAGCTGCCTTACCATCTGCCCTTTCCCATCAGCATCGCCTTCGGTCGGGAAATCGCCCCGGACGCGGCGGATTTGGAAACCGTTAGGCAAAGCATGTTGGTCTGTTCTGCGGCGGCGATGGCCAAGCGCTTCGACACGCTCGATTGGGGCCAGCGGGTGCCCTTGGGAAATGGCGCCGCTGTGGAGAATTTCCGCACGGCGGGTGAGTTCGCCCGCCGCCGGATATGGATCAATGGCCACCAGATCGGGCAGATCAACGCGTTGCAACGGCAGCAGGCGTTTTGTATTCTAACGGGCGATCCGGTGGTGTTGGAGATCCCCGGCCTGCTGCTAACATTTCCCGAACTCTTCGCCGCCACGGTGAAATCCCACGATCACGTCGATGGCGCACAAGCCGCGTCATGGGTCGGTGGCGATGTCTTGCGAACCATGTTAGGCGTCACACAATTGGCGGCTAAAATCCTATTTTACGACTTTGGGCCAAGCGCGCTGGATCCGGTTTACCGTGCGGACCTGCTGCACCTGCCCTGCTTGGCGGTCGCCGGAACGGTTGTCGCGATGTCCATGCCGCATCCGCCCGGACCCGAGGCGGACAGCGAATTCCAGCCCGGCCACAAACCCGGTACTTGGGGAAAACTCCTCCCCGGTTGGTTTCTCCTGCCCGCTGAAAATGGCAACCTCCGCGCCCATGGCCCCGCCGCCCCGGAAGCCGGCCTGCCGCTCCCCGCCGGTTGTTTCCTCGATCCCGACGGCTTCCTCACCCGCAAATGAGCGGCCCGCTTGCCCCTCATCACCGATTTAGCCAAGGCTTTACACCGTCCCCGGCCTTCCTGCATCTTCACCGCCCTTCACGCAGTGGCTGGCGCGTCTCGCGCCAGACCGTTGCAGGGGCGTCTCGCCCCGATCCCATCTTCCCAAAACAGTCCCCATGACCTCCGCCGAAATCCGCCAATCGTTCCTCGATTTTTTCAGAGAAAAACAGCACACCATCGTCCCCTCCGCCTCGCTGCTCCCCCAGTCGCCCGGCCTGCTGTTCACGAACGCCGGGATGAACCCGTTCGTCCCGTATTTCCTGGGCGTCGAAAAAGCCCCCTACGATCCACCGCGCGCCGCCGATACCCAAAAATGCATCCGCGCCGGCGGCAAGCACAACGATCTCGAGGATGTCGGCTACGACACCTATCACCACACGTTCTTCGAAATGTTAGGAAACTGGTCGTTCGGCAACTATTTCAAAAAGGAAGCCATCGCCTGGGCCTGGGAACTCGTCGTCGAACGCTGGGGTCTGCCCGCGCACCGCCTCTACGCCTCCGTTTACGCGCCGAAGGAAGGCGATCCCGGCAACTTCGACCAGGAAGCCTACGACATCTGGGCCGCCCTCTTCGTTTCCAAAGGCTGTGATCCCGCCGTCCAAATCGTCCACGGCAACGTCAAAGACAACTTCTGGATGATGGGCGAAACCGGCCCCTGCGGCCCCTGCTCCGAACTTCACGTCGATCTAACACCCGAAGGCAACCCCATCACCGGCCGCAACCTGGTCAACAACGACTCCGACCTCTGCATCGAGATCTGGAACCTCGTCTTCATCCAATACAACGCCGAGGCCGACGGCAGCTTCCGCGAGCTCCCCGCCAAACACGTCGATACCGGCATGGGCTTCGAGCGCGCCTGTTCGATCATCCAGAACACCAAAGGCTTCACCGACTTCTCGGAAAAGCCTAGCAACTACGCCACCGACGTCTTCCAACCGATCTTCCGCAAGCTCGAAGAACTCAGCGGAAAAAAGTATTCTAACATCTATCCCGAACTCGGTGCCGACCGTTCCCTCTTCACCGAGGAAATGAAAACCGCTATCGCCTTCCGCGTCATCGCCGACCACCTGCGGACTCTATCATTCTCCATCGCCGACGGCATCATGCCCGGCAACAACGGCAGAAACTACGTCCTCCGCCGCATCCTCCGCCGCGCCGTTAGATACGGCCGCCAGCTTGGATTCTCAGGAGAAAAGCCGTTCTTCGGCGGGCTCGTGGAAACCCTCGTCAGCGAAATGGGCGGGGTATTTCCTGAACTGATAAACCGCCAGGATGTCGTTAGACAAACACTCGAACAGGAAGAATCCAGCTTTAACCAAACGCTGGATCGTGGTCTGAAACTCTTCGGGGAGCACACGCGCCCTCGCGTGTTATCTGAGGCGCCCTCGCCTCAGATTGGCCCGAATTCACCCAAAGCGTCCGAACCCACCTTCACCCGCCGCAATCTTCCCCACTTCGAGCGCCCATGGGGGAAATACATGATCACCTTCACCACCCGGGACCGCGACATCCTCAGCGAAGCCGAACGCACCATCGTCCTCGACTCCATCCTTTACTCCCGTTCGCTCAATCAGATCCACCTCTACGCCGCGTGCGTCATGCCGGATCACGTCCACCTCCTTTTCGAGCCACAGGTGAAATCATACGATTCCGAGTCGAACCCAACTTTTTACACGCTTACGGAAATTCTCCAGCCAATCAAATCCGTTACCTCACACAAGATCCTCAAGGAACGGAGAAACGTCCTTAAAAATGAAAACATCAAACACCTTTGGGATCAGGAGTCGTTTGACCGGCTGATCCGCAGCGAATCCGATCTCATCGAAAAATATGACTATATCATTGGCAATCCAGTGACCGAGGGCCTCGTGACGCAAGCGAGGGACTATGGTTGGTCCTGGTGCCGGGAGTTTTGTGAACCTGCAGGCCATGTCGGAGACGGGGGCGTCTCCGACAACACGCGAGGGCGCGTGTGCTCCCCTTTTTCTGGAGACATCGCTTTCGAACTCTACGACACCTTTGGGTTCCCCATCGATCTCACCGAACTTCTCTGTGCCGAGTTCGGACTCGAAGTGGATATGCCACGCTTTGATGAACTCATGGCTGAGCAACAAGAACGTTCCCGCGCCGCTCAAAAATCTAACATCATCCGCGCCCTCGACATCTCCACCGATGCCATCACCGAGTTCACCGGCTTCGAGAATGACAGCATCGAAGCCACCATCCTCGAAATCCACCCACAGGAAGACGCGCTTTTCGTCATCACTAACAAGACCGTCTTCTACGCCGAAATGGGCGGCCAATCCGGCGACACCGGAACTCTTCAAGTGGCTGGGACTTCCAGTCCCAGCCTACCCGTCACCGGCGTCCAACAAATCGGCAAAGCCCGCGCCCTGATCATTCAAAAATCAGAAATCAACAATCATCAATCGTCAATCAAACCCGGCGACAAGGTCGTCCTGAGTCTCGACACCCAACGCCGCCGCCCCATCGAAGCCCACCACTCCGCCACCCACCTTCTCCACTGGGCGCTCCACGAAGTCGTTTCCGCCGACGCCGCGCAGCAGGGTTCCTCGGTCGATGAAAACCGCCTACGCTTCGATTTCAACAGCGCCGCCGTCACGCCCGAGCAACTCGCCGCCATGGAAGAAAAGGTCAACGCCTCCATCAAGGCCAACGATTCGGTTAGCTGGAAGGAAGTCCCCCACGCCTCCATCAAAGGCCGCCCGGACATCATGCAGTTCTTCGGCGACAAATACGGCGACCTCGTCCGCGTCGTCCAAATCGGCGGCGAACCCCACGCGCTTAACGGCTACTCGCAAGAACTTTGCGGCGGCACCCACGTCCGCAACACCCGCGAGATCGGCCTTTTCAAAATCAAATCCGAAGGTGCCATCGCCTCCGGTGTCCGCCGCATTGAAGCCGTCTGCGGCCAAGCCGCCTGGGACCACATTCGCGAGATTGTAGAGAAATGGGACCATGATCTTAAAGCCGCCGCCGCCAAACTCAAAGCCGCCAACGAAAAACTAACAGCTCTCGGCGGAGAACCCGTCATCGCCCACGAATTCCCGCACATCATGGGAGCCATGCTCGTCGAGCGTGCCGACATCGCCCAGATCAACGCCACCTACGACCACGGCATGCGCACACTTGAGGAAACTCAAGCCGCCGCCATCGAAGCCGAGAAGCGGATCAAAAAAATCCAATCCGCCCAAGCTGCATCTCTAGCAGACGAGGCTCTATCAGAACTCATCGATTCAGCGACGAAGAATGGCAAACCCATCATCGTCTCCTTCGAGGCCGACGCCTCGCTCCTCCAAGAACTCCAAAACGGCCTCAAGAAAAAGCAATTCACCGGCCCCGCCCTACTCATCGTGGATGACGGCGAAAAACTCCACCTCGCCACCCACTGCGGCCCGGACGCCCTCGCGAAAGGCCTCAAAGCCGGCGACCTCCTCCGCGACCTCGCCGCCCTCGCCGGCGGCAAAGGCGGCGGCAAGCCGGACCAGGCGAGGGGTGCCGCGCCGGACCGGACAAAACTTGCGGAAATGAAAACCGCCGCCGTGGCTCTCTTTAAAAACTGACGGACGGCCCGAGCTGCATTATCCCAACCACCTGAGCTTGGAAGTCGGCGAATTTTTAGCGCATCAAACCGTTGAGAGTTTTGTCGCTCATCAAAGCGTTGGCCCTTTGCCGGGCCGTTCTTGCGGCCACGCTTTCACCTTGGGCCGAGAGCACCACCGAGTAGTTCATCCACACCAAGCCATCGCCGGGAAAGGTGCGCGAAGCCTTCTCGAGCACGGCGCGGGCACCGGGCGTGTTGCCTGTTTTGTAGAGAAAAAATCCGTAATTGGCATGGGCGTCGGAATCGTTCGGGGCGATTTCAAGCCACTTGAGGAATGCATCCCGAGCCACCCCGGGCTCGTCCGAGGTGGCGGAAATAATTGCCAATGCTTTCCAGGCCGAAGTCTGTTTGGGAAACTGGCGGGTCATTTGCCGGGCGAGATCCATGGCCGCGGCTTTGTTGCCGGCCTTTGCCTGTGCCATGGCATTCCGATAGGCAATGGGAGGAACGTTGGGCGCGAGCTTGGCCGCACGCCCCGCGGCCTCCGCGGATTCCGGCAAGCGGCCGGTGCCGGCATAGTAATCCGAAAGCGCGCACTCGAGCAGGAAACTGGGCGCTGGCTGTGACTGGATGGCATCTAGGATCGCCTTGTCCGCCCGCTCGTGATCACCGGTTTTCCAGAGCAGCAGCGCGTAATGCAAAAGCCCGTCGGCATAGGCGGGCCGGAGGGTCAGCAGTTTTTGCCAGCCCTGCAGCGCGCCGGCGGTGTCGCCGAGCTGCTCGGCGACCCGAGCTTGCGCGAGGAGGGCCGCCGTATCATTCGGAGCGCGCGACAGAACGCGATCGAGGATCCCCTTCGCCTCCGTCAGGTCGCCGAGTTTTTCGCTCAGCAGCGCCTCGATGACATCAATGCCGTTGTTGGAGGCATCCAGCCCGCGGGCGGCCGCAAGCGATTCCCTCGCGTGGTCGAAATGGTTGGTGCGCACCGCAGCCTCGGCGCGCAAGAGGTGATAGCCAATGCTACGCGCATAGTAAGGACGCAGTTTCTCGAGGATAGGTTCGGCGATGTTCACGTCACCACGGCCCATGGCTTCCGAGGCGGTTTTCATATTGCGGGTGGCATCATCCAGTTCCGTAGCCGGTTCACTCGCCAGACCGTGCTCGGGCGCGGGGAAGGACCGGGAGAGAAAGTTGATCAGGAGGATCAGCGCGAACGCCCCGCTGATGATCCCCCGCAGGTTCGTGCGTTTCTTGTTCTGCCAGAAGCCCGGCGTGGCCACATTCGCACCGGCACGGTCGAGTGCCTTGGCCCGTTCCTTGCAATACTCCGGCCATTCCTCCGGCAGGATTCTCGGTGCGGTTGTCTGCCAGCAATAATCAAAGGTGACCTCGTGCCGCCGGGCGGTCACGTCACAGGAATAGCTGAACCCGGGGCCATTGAAACGGTGCTTTTCCGGCTTGGTCGCCTGCACGCATCGGCCTCTAACGATCACTTTGTGTTGGATCTTCATCGGATGGCGCAGAACCCATGGCAGAGAGCGCTTTTCCGGCCCTCCGATGTAATCCAGTGCGAGAAAAAGTCCGTGCGCGCCATAGGTGAATTTGCCGGGCGGCCCTTCCGCGGCAGGCCCCCAGGTGGGGAGGGCATGGCGTGCCTGCAATTCGATCAGGTTCTCCGGGAGATTGTCCGTGACCTCCGGATTCCCGTCGTCGGGAAGGAGAGCGGGGAAATGCTTCTGCAGGGCCTCCGCCCGCAGCTTGAAAAAAGCCGCGTTCCCTCCGCGCAAGAGTGTCGCCCGCAGGTCGTTCGCCAGCCAGGAAGTGGCGGACAACACCTGCTCCACGGCACCTTCATCGGGTTTCGTGCGATCAAGGTGGAAGGTTTCCATCAGCAGGAGTTCAGCCGGAGGAAGCTCCGCGAGAGGAAGCAGGGCGGTGGCACCTTCGCGCACTTCCAAGCCGAAGCCGTACGGCGGAGGAAGCATCCGCGCAAGGTCGCCGCCCTGCCCGATGAGCGTGGGATCCACGGTGTAGCGCTTGCCCTCCAGCATGAAGGTCACGATCGCATGGCCGAAGGCCGCGGTGGACGGCTGCACCTGGGCAACCGCTTCACGCCAGTTCGGCGCCACCAATAGCGGCCATGCCTCCAGGCCCAGCGCACGCAGCATCGCGGTGAGCAGCACGGTTTTATCTTTGCAATCGCCGAAGCGCCTCCGCAGGACCGTGCCCGCGCCATTCGGTAGAATTCCACCCCCGTGGCCAAAATCCACGGCCAGATAGCGCACATTTTCCTGCACGAATCGGATCGCCGCGCGAACCGAGGCCGCCAGGTCACCGTCCACCGTTAGCCGTGCGACTTCGGCCGCCGATTCTTCAGCCCCTTCCATCAATGCGTCTTCCCACAGGGCCGCAATGAAACCCGCGACTTCGGACCACTCTCGCCAGCCCGACACTTCGAGCATCGGAAACGGCCATTGGTCGCCGGGCGCGTTAGGCTCCTGCACAAAGAGAGAAGGCTTCACCTGACTCCAGGTCACCTGTTCCCCGCTGACCTCCACCGGGGGCTCCGGCATTCCCGGTTGGACGTGCATCCGCCAAAAAACGGGATCGCCGGCGTCGAGATGCAACGTGTAGGAAACACGGGCCACCGGACAGGTCCACGCGAAAGCCTGGAACGCCGTGAAACGAAGTCCTGGCATCGGATCACGTGGCTCCAGCGTCCAAGCGAGTTCGATCACGTCGTCCACCCGTAAATCTTCGATCAGCGCCACGACGGACGCCCGTCCGTTCAGCATTTGCTGTTCGAGCTGCTGTTCGCGCTGGCGGATCAGGAAATCATCCTGCCGCGTGACGGAGCGTTTTTCCCAATTGCCTGCGATGCTCTGCCGCCACACGGATAATTCGTGGATCCGCAGGCGATGGGCCGCCGGGTCAAAGTCCAGTTCCGCCTGCCCGAGCGACTGCACCGCGGCATGCGTGAGAACACGGCGAAACGTATGGTAGGAGACCGCTTGCGTGGCGACATGGTGCTGTTCGTCGATTAACAGAAAGGTCACGGGATATCCCTCCTGAGGCACGAATTGCCAGTCGGGTTCGCGCGCCTCCACCCATGGCGGACGAGGCGCGATGCTCCAATCCGCCTCTGAAATCGGCACGGCCTTTCGAACAGACATTTCAAAAGAGCAGGCCGGGTTACTGTGGCGATGTCAAGCCGCCCCCGGGAACCCACAGGAAGGCATTTTCGCCTTTGGGCTTTACCTCGAAATTCCGGAAGCAACTCATTCGAAGACTTAATCCGATAAGACCCATCCCTCTAACTCTCATGAACCCACAAATCGCTTTCCTCGGATCACTTCTGCTATCTGGCGGTGCTTTTGCCCAGGCACCAGCCCCCGCCACCAGCCCCGAGGAAAACCTGCCGGCCCACATCACGCAGATGACTTGGTTCGGCGAGCGCGCGGACTGGTCGCACGACGGAAAGAAGATCCTGTTTCTAACCAAGATCTTCGGCGACGCGATGAAGCTGTCACCGCAAGCAATTTCCCGCACATCATGGGAGGCATGTTCACCGGCGAATCCCCCGCCGAACTTATCGCATTAAGTCAACGCATCATCGGTTGCTTCGCGTCCAATACCTCGTTGCTCCAAAAGCCCCAGAACGGTCTCTGTTTTTTCAAAACGGACAGCTCGAAAGGCGGGCGTGTTCGTCGGCCCACTCGTAGATCATGCGGCGGGTGTTGGCGTCGTTTTTATCAAGGATTTCCAGTATTCCGTGGTGGCGTTTCAGCTCCTCGCGGAGTTTGCGTTTGATTGACGCCGGATTGGCGAGGGTGCCGAAAAAGGGGTCGATGAACCGCTGGAGCGGACCGTATTGCGGCTCGTATTTCAGGTGATGGGCCTTCGCCTTGAGCTCGTCGATCTGTTCTTTGAGGACCATGCAGTAAACCTTGAGTTTCTCGTCGCCGGCGGTGGCGAGGTTAGTGGCTTCCTCGCCGAGCCATTCCATTTCGAGCTGGAGCATTTCCCGCAGATCGTTAGAGGCGTAGGCGGTGTTGAGGCGCTGCATCCAGCCTTTTTTGTGCTCCTTGAGCAGTGGGTCGGGTTCGAGATCCGGGTGGAAGGCTTTGGCGAGTTGTTTGAAGAGGGATTTGAGGTCGCGGTTTTTGGCTTCCTCCAGTTCGAGGCGTTTCCGCTCCCTTTCGGCCTGCGCTTTGGTGGGTTTGCGCGTGCGCTTGGCGGTTGGGGACGCGTCTTCAAAAAGCGCGGCGGCCGCGCCGAGGCGTTCGCGCACGGTGCGCTCGAATTCCTCGGGATCAGCGCTTGGGTCGAGGTCGCTGAGGTCCAGCTCGACACCTGCGGCGCGCGCGGTTTGTTCGAGCATCTCGCGCAGAAAGTCGAATTCCTCGTCCTCGCTTTCCTTCATCCGCCGCTCGTCTTCGCATGGCCCGAGTTCCTCGGTGATCGCCTGCAACTCAGCAAGCTCCACTTCGGTAAGCCCCACGGGATCAGCCAACAACTCAGACGCCTTGCCGCTCAGGAGATCTACGAACCAGCGGCGGCGCTTGGCGGTTAGTTTGAGCGATTGCAGGGCCCTGCTCCCGCCCAACACGATGTCCAGGTTGGCACGGTTGAGACCCTCGACCAGCGGCATCAGCTCGCGGATGGAAACTTCGAGCACCTCGTCGAGCCGCGCCTGCTCGCGGGAGTGGCTGGCCTTGGTGGCTTCGAGGGTTTTCATCAGTCGGTTGAATTCGACCTGAGTACGGCTGAGCGGTGCGTCATTTCCCGGGCGGATCGCGAGACTTTCCTTCTGCGTTGCTGGTTTTCGGGAAGCCTTGCGTTTCATCGGGTGGGATTCTTCCGATGAAGCGGGGGATGTCAATCGGATGAGTCGGGGAAAATTTTCCCGCTTCCGCTAGACCACCAGATGTCCCTTACGCGCGGCGAGCGAAATGGTGGCCTTGGTGCCGGAGTTGAATTCAAGGAAATCGTGCTCGATGCCGTCGCTGAAAATCACGCCATTTTCCCCCATCTGTGACTCGAGAACGAGCGGTTGCTCAGTGAAGACCTTGCCGAATATGAGCGAGGTGCCCGTGGTTCTACTCGGGAATGGCTCGCGGACGGTGAAATAGAGAAAATCGGATTCCCATGGGAAACGGGTATCTGGCGAGATGGCTCCCGTGGCTTTTCCGGCAGCCCTCGCGACCCCTGCCGCGCCGGTGATCAGGCTTTTGAACCAGCCGGTCGATCCGAGTCCGGTCGAGACGATCACTCCGCTAGAGGAGTGGTTTTCCGCCTTGTCGCCACTGGAGATGCGATAACGCGCGGAGCCGTGAGACTTGAGTCCGATAAAAAAAATCGTTCACGGCGCAGAGGCTGAGTCCGATGTTTAGCTTGGCTTCTGCCATGTTGACTTCATGAGTCTTCCGACCGCCGCGCAGGATTTCACGCATGACTTGATTCAGATCACCGACTTGAAAGGGCAGCAATTGCCCATCCCAGCGTTTCGGATCAGGGTTCACACCGATCAGCGGTTGACCTGATAGATACTTCAGCGTGTTTGCCACCAATCCGTCTTGGCCAAGAACCACGACGATGTCCTCGGGTCCGAATACGAAATTGGGAAATCCAGTCCGCCGCCGCTGCGAAATTCTAACGATTTGATCTCAGATCGACGCTCCTTCGATAGGCATCAACTCTCAACTTTCCCGATCATCTCCCGATAGACCGCCACCTCCGCTGTCGCCTGCCGAGCCAACTCCGGGTCCTTGTCGAGGTCCACGAAATACAGGCCGAAGTCGGTGTTAGGATCGAAGGCGTGGCCCCATTCGCGGTTGGAAGTGATCGACCAGAAATTGTAGCCCTTCACCGGAACGCCTTGCTGAATCGCCCGCTCGACCTCGGCGACGTGGGAGCGCAGGTAATCCGTCCGGGAAATCCCGTTAGCCACTGGCACGCTGCCATTTTCCACGATGAAAAGCTCTTGCTCTGGGAACCATCGGTGAAACCGCTTGAGCGCATGAAACAAGCCCTTCGGCCAGACTGGGGCGTGTAAAAACCGCCCGTGCGCCGCCTCCTCTAACATCCTAAATTTCCCCAACTTCCACGTGGGCAGGCCCCAGTAATAATCCAGTCCCACGAAATCCTGCGCCCCCACGGCCTCCGCCGGACACAGCTCCTCCGGCAAGCGCCCGGACGTGCCGAGATACCACCAGTTCGCATTCGCAATCATCGTCGTCGTCCCCCAGAACCGCCAGGCCCAGTTCAGCCATCCGCGCTTGGCCACCACGTTTTTCAGTCGGTGACTCGGCTCGATGGGCACAATTTCCACGCACTTCTCATCGTGAAAAATCTCATAGGCGATCCGCCGTGCGAGCTTCATCTCCAGGCCTTCTCCCGCGCCCTTTTGCCAGCCTCCCGGGGCGTCCGTCCGAATCCCGATGCGGATTTTTCCTCGCCGCCGCACCCGCCGCACATCGCGGCTTTCTAGCACTTCATGCGAATTGTCCTCGCCGCCGTGCCAAACTTCATGCAGCGAAACCGGTCGTTCCGCCCGCTTCGCCACCGCCTTGGTTGCTGGCGATTCCTCGCGCTCCATCGTCTCCGCCCGCTCATCTTGGAAGGCCGCCACCGCCCGGTTCACCCGTTTCAGCAAACTCCAATGTCCGTGCGGCGCGACCACCACATAAGCCTCATCGGTTAGACCTGTCGCCAGCAAGCGTAGGTCAGCCGTAGCGTCTAATCCTTGTGGCAGCAGAAAATAGGCATCGCCATAAACTGCTGCCACCGTCCCGTCTAACAGCGCGGCGCGGGCCGTGTCATAGTTACTGAAAATTTTCTTTCCGCACTCTCGCGGTAAGTCGCGGTCCCACGCCACCGGCTGATTGCCAATCGCAATGACTCCCACTTTCCTCCCTGTTAGCGAGCCGATACCTACGCCGTCGAAGTCCGCCGCCACCAACACCGCCTTGCCAGTTCGCAGATAAGGATCGCTCATTTCGAAGCCCGTTTGATTCTCCGCAGTTACCCCGCCGATCACCAGATCCACATTACTTTTCTCGCTCACCAAGGCTCCGCTGCGGGTGAATTTAAATAGGGCTTCCGACAGTCCGCGATGGCAGGCCCCCCAATCCATCAGCATTTGCAGCCATGTCGGAAAACCCGTCATCATCGGATTCACGCCCACCTTCGCGCCGGGCGATCGGGCATGGATGGCCACCCGCGCCCGCGCATGAGCACGGAAAAGTCCCGGGATCAAGCGCCCCACCGCCTCCGCCTCCGCATCCACATCCGCCCCGCGCGGCAATCCCGGCGGCATGTAATACCGGCTCTGCCACCACGGCTTGATGTAGCCGAAGGTCAACTGGCTCGGCTCGTTGAAGGTAATCCAATAATCTATCAGATCCCCCAGCGCCGCTGCCACATGGTCCGCATAGCGCGCGAACAGATCGGGAAATTTTTCCCCAATCATCCCGCCGCAATCCCGCTCCAGCCATACCGGCCACACGAAATGATGCAGCGTCAGCATCACCTTCATCCCATGCCCGCGGATGCACTCCGCCACCCGCCGGTAATGCGCCAATGCCGCCGGATCGAACTTTCCCTCCGCCGTCTCCACCCGCGCCCACGCGACCGAGAACCGGAACAACTTGCACCCGAGCCCGGCCGCCGCCGCGATGTCCTCCTCATAGCGGTTCCAGAAATCCGTTGCCCGTCCCCGTGCTGTTAGACCCTGACAGCGTTCCCACACATCCCACACGTCCTCGCAACCCGGATCATGGGCCTCCACCTGATGATCCGCATTCGCCGTGCCGAAAAGAAAGTCTTTGGGAAATGCCATGGGTGCCGCGTCTTTCCAATCTATTGCCCCCCGAGCGTCAAGGATCATCAGTCTTATCTGTCCCACAAGTCCTTTCCGTTAGGACTTAGAGCGCCTCTGAAAAATGCTGAAGAGCCCTTTTTCTATGTGTGTAGAGCATTCATGACAGCTTGGGGCTCCTTCTCGACTACTCGCAATAATGCCTTAGCTGGGCCCCTCTGGCTCACGCCTGCCCTGCTCCCAATTCTGTAGAGTCTTGATGCTAACACCAATCATGCCGGAAAATTGGTTCTGAGTCAGGCCAAGCCGCTCCCGCAAGCCCTTAACATCAACTGTGCTCAACACGGTTCGACGGTGCGGGATACTCTCACCTTGCATGATTGATCCCATCTGCTTGACGCTCTCAACGAGCTTCTGGAAGTCCTTGTCATTCATTGGTGTAAAATTCGATTAGATTTTTCAACAACTTTGCCTGTGCCGCTGTTAAATCCTTTTGTGGGTTCTTCGGGTATGCAAAAAGCAGGAATGCTGTATCCCCACGCCACTAATAATAGATGACGCGAATTCCGCCTCTTTTGCCTCTTCCTGACCCAGCCCATCGCAACTTACGCAAACCACCAGATCCCTTGATGACATCACCCCGGTCTGGTTGTTCGAGCAGGTGCATTTGCAACTGGCGATGATCTTCCGCACTCAGTAAGTCGTCAATCTGGCCAAAATAGACTGGTGACTCAATGAATTGCAAATTTACTGACAAGTGGATACCCCATTGGCGGAGTCTGTCAATGGGGTATTTTGAATTTTTGGCACAACGTCAAAGTGAATGGGGTCAGGTATTGCCTTTCAACAAAGCAGTTTGATGACGCTCCAAACAACTACCCGTTAGAAGGTTTGCCATGCGGGCTTGTTGGCATAGACCCAGCGATAGTAGTCGGCCCGTTGCAAGAGGCTGGCTGCCGGTTCATCGAGGCAGACTTTCACGACCGGATGCATCTGGAGAATGGAGGCCGGATTGAGCGAAGTGATCGGCCCTTCGACGGCCTCGGCGATGGCGCTGGCCTTGCTACTGCCAAAGCCAAGCAGCAGGTTCAAGCGTGCTTCCATGATCGTGCCGATGCCCATGGTGATGACGTGATGCGGCACGGCTTCCTCACTGCCGAAAAAGCGCGCGTTGTCCTTGCGGGTGCGCGGCGCGAGCGTCTTGATGCGCGTGCGCGAGGCGAGTGACGAGGTGGGTTCGTTGAAGCCGATGTGACCGTCGGTGCCGATGCCGAGCACTTGCAAGTCGATCCCGCCCGCCGCGTGGATGGCGGCCTCGTACGCCGCGCAGAACGCGGGAATGTCAGCCGCATTGCCGTCGGGAATGTGGACATTTTCCCGCTTGATGTTCACATGACGGAAAAGATTTTCCCACATGAAGCTGTGGTAGGACTGAGAGTGTTCGCGCGGCAGGCCGATGTATTCGTCCAAGTTGAAAGTGGTGACCCCGCTCCAGTCGAGATTCATATCCACTAACACCTGATAGAGTCGCAGCGGAGTGCTGCCGGTGGCGAGTCCGAGCACCGCATCCGGCTTTTCGCGCAGCAGGCGTGCGATGATCCTCGCGGCGACATCGGTTGCGGCTGCCGGGGTGGGTTGGATGATGATTTCCATTAGATCGTTCCGAGTTTTTGGCCGAGCTTCCGGCGCACGTCGGCATTGAATTGATCGATCAAGCCGCAGACAAATTCAATGATGTCCTTCGATTCGTCAGCCACCAGCGGAGTGAGGTCGATGCCGAAAATGAGCTGCGTGGCGGAGTCGGTGGCGTGGGAATCGAAAAAAGTCGCGTTGGCCGAGCGGCGACCGAGGGTGGCGAGATCGTAGCGTTTGCCACCGGCGATTTGTGAGTCGAAGATTCCATTCAGGGCGGCTGCTAGATTATCGCGACCGCTCACATCCATCAGCACCTTGTCGGCATCGGGTAGCCAATCGAGATTCCGCCAGACTTCGCAGCCGATGACTTGCTTCGGTCGTTGGTCGCGCGGTAGCTCGCGCATGGCTTGCAGTGCCGCGATCGTCACGCCGATGTGGGTGTCGTGTTTGTCAGCGGGATTGTGGGTATAAACCACCTCGGGGCGGGTCGCTGTTAGTATTTGTTTAAGATCGTTCTTGAGCTCCTGCGCGGTCGGGGATTTCACCGCACTACTCGGATAGTCGAGCTGAAACATCGCGCCAAAGCCACCGACCACGGCGGCGGTGTTTTGTTCCTGACGGCGGATGGTCATCATTTCCGCATCTGTGAAATTAGCATAAGGGCCACTGCGGGAACTGCCGGCACCGTTGGTGCAGGTGACGCCGCCGAACCATCGGTCATCGCGGGCGAAACAGGCGAGGATGCCATGGAACGCCATGAACTCAAGATCGTCCTGATGCGCGCCGATGCCGAGGTGGGTGATGCGTGAAAGCGCCTCATTTTCGGGCTGGCCGTCGGGGATGAAAATTTGAGCAGTGGGATAGTGAAGTTGCATCAGCTTATTTTTTCGCTTTGGGCAGGCTCGCCGCCGCCACTGCCTGACCAACGCGGCGGGATTTTTCGTCGGGCACGTGCATTTCGACCGTATGGGCGGCTTCGGGAAATTCTTTCGCTAGCACCTCGCGTGCCTTGGTTAGAACGATGTCGCCGCCTGTTCCCGTGGTCACGCGGCCGAGAATTAACATGTGCTGGTAATCGTAGAAATCCAAGTAGTGAGGGATCGTGTAGCCGAGATAGACGCCAATGGTTTCGTAGATTTTCGCGGCCCGTTCGTCACCCGCAGCCATCAGGTTTTGGACCTCCTTGAGACGCTCGGGCAAATCCATGGCCTTGGGCAATTTGATTTTCGCCGCAGGCAGGAGTTTGTTGACGGCTTGTTGCGAGAAATACAGTGCGCCGATGCCGATGTCGCCGGACCACTCGTCGGCTGCGGCCTGCGGATTGTAATCGACCGGGGCGAAGGCGAGCTCGTTGAGCCAGCCAAGGATGCGGCCTTTTTTATCCATGAAACCGGCGGCCTCGCTGGAACCCATCGCGATTCCTAACATGCCTGTCTGTTGGAGCGAAAGCGCCCCCGCGAGCGCCGTGACATCGCCGTCGTTCATCACCACCAGCGGCACGTTCCATTCCTTCGTGATGCGTTTGAAAACGGCAGCGGCGGTGGGGAAAAGTTTTTTTGGGATCGCCCGTAACAGCGAGGCGACGCGGATTTCGTTGTCCACGATGATACCAGCGGAACTACCGCCGATGGCGTCCACGCGGGGCATACAGGCCGCAGCGCGATGGAGTGCGGCGGAAATGTGGTGATAGTGATATTCCGGGTTGGTCTGGATTTTCGGATCCCACGGAGTTTCCTCGGTGAAGATCGCCTCGCCATCGACCACGGCGGAAACTTTGTAATCGCTCGCGCCCAAGTCGAAGCCGATGCGGCAACCTTTGAGATGTCCGCCAGCCGCGACTTCCATGTCTTTGGCGGCAGGGACCCGGTCGGCGGTGGTGAGGACGACTTCAAATTTCCGCCCGTAGGCGAGAGCCATCATCTCGCAATCGAACTTGCGCGCACCGCGTGCCGAGTAAGTCTTGCGAATGAACTCGCCGATCGCTGCGGGGCCGCCGACGTGGAGCTTCCAGCCGCCGCGGGCCCAGAGCAAAAATTTCACCAAGCGCTCGACATAAAGCACGGTCGCGGCATCGGACACCGGACTGACGAGGGTTTCAAATCGCGAGAGCAGGCCGCATTCGCGCTCCAGCCCGAGCACCAGTGGCACGCCCTTGCCGGACGCCCGCACGCTCCGGACATATTCACGGTTGAATCGGATCGCGGGCTGGAACCCGGAGTCCAGCGGGGCGGAAACGGCGGGTTTGAGCGTTGGTGTGGACATGGTCAGCGTGGTGATTTTTTGCCCTCGAAATACTCTTCGATTTCCTCAAGCGTTTTGCCCTTGGTCTCAGGCAGGAAGAAGGCGGCGGTGATGAAATAGACCACCGTGCAAGCGCCCCAGAAAGCGAACATCGCGAAGTAACCATAGTTGCCAACGATCGGCAGGAAAAACGCGGCGATGCCGGTGGAAACGCCCTGATTGACTAACAACGCGACGCCCATGCCCACGGAGCGGATGCGGGTGGGCATCAATTCTGATAGAGCGAGCCAGACACAAACTCCCGGGCCGACGGAGAAGAAGGCGATGAAAAACGCCAAACAAACGGCAATCAAAATGCCGGTCGTCTCGGTGGGAACCGGTCCTGCCAGTGCGCGGATGATGCGCAATGGCTTAGCGGCATTTTCCTTGTCACCTGGTAGTGGCGAGACCTTGAGCACGCGGGTCTTGGTATCGTTGCTGATGGCAACGGTGATGCCCTGCTTCTCGCCATACGCATAGAGAATGGAAAGCTGCATCGGCTGCCCAACCCCGACGACCTGGCCTAAATCAACTTTCGTTAAATCAATATACAGAGTGTCTGCGGAAATCAGCTTCTCGACTTTTTCCTTAACGTCCACCCGCTTTGATTCAAACGAGTAGAACACGGCGGAACTGACGATGAGCGAGAGAATGATGCCACCGGTGCCGAGGGTCAGGAGGAATTTACGACCCTTGCGATCCACCAGCATCACGGCGACGACGGTCATTACGCAGTTGAGGATCTTGATCCAGAGTCCGCTTTTCGAGGCGGCGGCCGCACTCAAGCCAGCTTGCTGGAGGATGGTGCTCATGAAGCCAAGAATCGAATTGATCCCGGTGGCTTGGGTGCAGCCAAGGACGACGCAGGCGATGAGAAACGGGATGATGTATTTCCGTTGGGTGAAAATTTCGCCCAAAGACTCGCCGAAATTGACCTTGGGTTTCGCATGTTCGTGGGTCAAAGCAGTCTCCAATTCAGCAAGTTCCAAATCCGTTTCAGCCATTGTGCGAGAGCGCAGCATTGCCGCGCGGGCCTGCTCTTTGCGCCCCTTGCGATACAACCAGCGGGGTGACTCAGAAATGAAGAAACCGCCGATCAAGAACAAGAGCCCCGGATAAATCACGGAGAGGAACATCCCGCGCCACGCATGGTTGGCTGCGGCGATGATCGCTGTTTGATCTCCAGCCGCAAGGTCGATGGCCGCCTCCGCGTGCTTCGTGTAATAGTCGCCGACGAATGCCGCCGCGACGATGCCGAAAGTGAGCATGAATTGGAAAATGGAAGTCCCCTTGCCACGCGTGTCGGATTTCAAACACTCTGCTAGATAGAGCGGAACAACCACTGCAATGACGCCACCGCTCATGCCTTGGAGGATACGCCCGAGCAGCAACGGCACATACGTCTGTGAGGTGAAAATGATCGCGACACTCGCGACGAACATCACCGCGCTGATCAACATCATCAACTTGCGGCCTAGCAGGTCCGCAAAAAACCCGGCAATCACCGAGGCAAACATCGAGCCACCCAAAACCGCCGCGACGATGACCGACTTATTCTCCTCGGTCATGGAAATGGTTTTCCCAAGATAGCCGAGCGCCGGGTCGATGATCCCGATGTCGATGCCGTAAAGCAGTCCGCCGAACCCGGCGACGAGAAGGAGGAGTCGATTATAACTGCTTTTATCGGTATCAGTACCGGTCGCTGGATTTTGGCTCATGTCGGTACGTTCGGCAGGTATTATGTTGTGTGGGGAGACTTGCAAATCAGCGAGGGGAGTCAAGCGAACAAGACTCGCGATCACTATGTCATAATTCGCCACTCGTGGGCCAACGGGAATTCATCCATTTTTATTGGTAAAACCGCCCCCAAGCTCACGTTAATGTGACGATGGTCTTGAAACACCAGAATTCATACCTGTGCCCTCTCACACTCCACCTTCCTCGGCCAATCCACGGCCCTGTGGATACTCAGCCTCCCGCTTTCCATCATTTTTGCATCACGGACTATCCCGCTTCCCCACGCGCACTGAGTCACCCAAACGACTTTTTCGGGGCCTAAGTCCGAACTGTAAATTCTTGCCAGCCATGCAATCTGCTTTCATCTGGACCGTGGCGCTCTCCCCGACGCTTTTGCTTGCGGAGAAGATCGACTTCAACACGCAGATCCAACCGATTTTTTCGGAAAACTGCTACGCCTGCCATGGCCCGGACGAGAAGGCGGTGAAGTCAGAGCTACGCCTCGATACTCGGGATAGAGCCATGAAAGGCGGCAAAGACGGTAAGGTCATCATTCCGGGGAACCCCACCGCATCCCCGCTGTTGCAGCGCATCACCGAGACCGATCCAGACGAGGTCATGCCTCCGCCCAAAAAGAAGAAACCCCTCAAACCGGAGCAGATTTCCCTCATCCGTCAGTGGCTCGCCGAGGGCGCGGAGTGGGGTACTCACTGGGCTTTTATCGCCCCGAAGCGCCCGCCAGTCCCAGTCGTAAAAAATGCCGCATGGGTGAAAAATCCCATCGATAATTTCGTCCTCGCCCATCTCGAATCCGAGGGCATTCAGCCTTCCCCGCCCGCCGATCCAACGACGCTTCTCCGCCGCCTTGCGCTCGACCTCGACGGCCTCCCGCCGACGCTTGAAGAACTCGCCGCTCCCGGCAAATCGGAAGTCATCGCCGAGCGCCTCATCGCCAGTCCTCACTTCGGCGAGCGTTGGGCCCGCGAGTGGTTAGATGACGCCCGCTACTCGGACTCCGCCGGTTACGAGAAGGACCTCCCGCGCTACAACCATTTCTATCGGGACTGGGTTGTTTCCTCGATCAATGAGAATCTGCCATACGACCAGTTCGTCGTGAAACAAATCGCCGGCGACCTCCTGCCAAACGCCACTCAGGACGACCGCATCGCTACCGGCTTCCTGCGCAATTCGATGACCAATGAAGAAGGCGGCGCCAAGCCCGAGCAATTCCGCATCGAGGGCGTTTTCGACCGCATCGATGCCATTGGGAAATCCGTGCTCGGCCTAACAGTACAGTGCGCCCAATGCCACGCGCATAAGTATGACCCCCTCGCCCATGACGAATACTACGGCATCTACGCCTTCCTGAACAACATCGAGGAAACCTCAATTCCAGCCATCACTCCCCAGGAAAAACAAAGCACGGAATCCTTGCTCGCAGAGATCGCCGCCATCGACACCAACATCCATCAAAAATCACCGGACGTGGACACCGCCTTCACGGAATGGCAGCAAGAAATGCTCGCACTACCGCGCACCGAGTGGCATGTGCTCGAACTCTATCAGCTCGGTGATTCCGGCCAGAAATACCTGCCACTCCCCGACAAGTCAGTCATCAACATGGGCTACGCAAATACCCGTGGCGACGAGGTTTTCTCGTCCTCCCTGGAGCTGCCGGAGCTGCGCTCCGCGCGCCTTGAGGTGCTGAACGATCCCTACCTGCCCCTGTCCGGCCCCGGTCGCTCCACCCGTGGGACCGGCGCGCTTTCCGAGTTCGCCCTCAGCGCCGGAGCCGATCCCGCAAAACTCACCAAGCTGTCCTTCGTCCATCCCGTCGCCAGCGTCAACCCGTCCGTCGTGAAGCTCGATCCGATGCGTTTCCCCAACGACGCAAAGCGCATCCAAGACGATCGCCGCACCGGCCCCGCTGCTTTCGCTCTGGACGGCGATGAAAAAACCGCTTGGACGAACGAACGCGACCCCGCCCGCAACAACGACCCTGCAGTTCTAACATTCGAACTCACGGAGCCATTCAAAAGCGCAGGCACCACTCATTTCAAATACAACCTCATCGAGCGCCATGGCGGCTATAACTCCGACGACAACCAGACCTACAACCTCGGTCGCATTCGCCTCGCCGTCGCCTCCACCCTCCCCAACGCGCTGGATCAACTCCCGCCCGTCGTTCTCGAAGCGCTTCTAACTGATCCGCAAAAACGCAGTTCGCAACAAACCAACCGCCTCTTCGCCCATTGGCGGGAAATCAACCCGGCGTTCGCTACCGAGACCGCGAAAATCGAAGCCCTCTACGCAAAAATTCCGCAACCCACTTGGGCACTTGTCGCTGCCGAGGTCAAAACGCCGCGCGCGACCCACCTCTTCGAGCGCGGCGATCAGACCCAGCCGAAGCAGCTCATCAAACCCCACGTCCCCGCCTTCCTTCACCCGCTCCCGCCGGGCGATCCTGAGTCCCGGCTCACTTTCGCGAAATGGCTCGTCGATCCCGCCTCACCGGTCGCCGCACGCGTTTTCGTCAACCGCATCTGGCAGGCTTACTTTGGCATCGGGCTGCTAGAAACGGCCGAGGATTTCGGCCATCAAGCGGCCAAACCCTCGCATCCTGAGTTGCTCGATTGGCTCGCCTGCGAGTTCATGGCAAGCGGCTGGGACATGAAACACATCCACCGTCTCATCACCTCCAGCGCCACCTATCAGCAGGCATCGACTGCCAGCGACTCCCTGCGCGACCGTGATCCGAAAAACCGCCTGCTCGCGCGTGGCCCGCGCCTCCGCGTCCCGGCGGAAACCGTGCGTGACATCCAACTCACCTCCTCCGGTCTGCTCGATCCGGCCATCGGCGGCCGTAGCGTTTTCCCGCCCGCGCCGAGCTACCTTTTCGAGCGACCCGCATCCTATGGGCCGAAAACTTGGTTCGTTGAAACGGATTCCCAGCGCTACCGCCGCGCCCTCTACACCTTCCGCTTCCGCTCCGTGCCGTATCCCATGCTCGCCAGCTTCGACGCGCCTAACGGTTCAATCGCCTGCGTGCGTCGGACGGTTTCCACCACGCCCCTCCAAGCACTCGTCACGCTCAACGAACAAGTCTCGTTAGAAGCCGCGCTCGGCCTCGCCCACCTCATACTAACCGATTCCGGCACGCTCCGCGAAAAAATCGAGCACGCCTTTGAACGCTGCACCTCCCGTCGGCCGGATGCTGAGGAAACCGAGGTGCTGGTGTCCCTCTACGAGACCAGTCGCGCTAACGATCCCGTGCAGGCAAAACTTTTTCTCGATAGCTACAAGCCCGTCACGGTGAACCTGTCCGCCGACCCGCTGCCCGAACTCACGGCCGCCACCGCTGTCGCCCGCGTCCTGCTCAACCTCGACGAAACCATCACCAAAAACTAACCCATGCTCCCGGACTCCACCCTCGCCGATGTCCAGCGCTCCTTCTCGCGCCGCTGGTTCCTCAAGGATTGCGGCCTCGGCCTCGGCTCCGTCGCACTTGCCTCCCTGTTAGGAAAAGGCACGTCTTCTGCCGCCTCCGTCTTCGCGAACCCGCACGCCCCAAGGCCACCGCATTTCCCGGCGAAGGCGAAGAACGTCATCTTCCTGTTCATGGGCGGCGCTCCCAGCCACCTCGACCTCTTCGACAACAAGCCCGTGCTCCGGGAAATGGATGGCAAAACCCCGCCAGCCGAACTTCTCAAGGGCTACCGCTCGGCCTTCATCCGCCCGGAAAACAAACTGTTAGGCTCCAAATTTCCATTCAAGCGCTACGGCAAGTGCGGCATGGAAATGGCGGACATCCTCCCGCACATCGGCGGCTGCGCGGACGACATTTCTCTCATCCGTTCCATGTACACGGACGCCTTCAACCACGCCCCCGCACAGGTGCTCATGGCCACGGGCTCCCAGCAATTCGGGCGGCCCTCGCTCGGCTCGTGGGTCAGCTATGGCCTCGGTTCGGAAAACGATAACCTGCCCGCTTTCGTCGTGATGTCCTCCGGCCTCAAGGGTCCGTCCGGCGGCAATAACAACTGGTCCGCCGGCTTCCTCCCCAGCGTCCACGACGGCGTCAGCTTCAATTCCATCGGTGAACCCGTCCTCTATCTATCCAATCCCAAGGGCATCACCCGCGCCCAACAGCGCAGCACCATCGACGCCGTCAACCGCCTCAATCACCGCCGCTTCGAAGCCATCGGCGACCCGGAAATTAACTCCCGCGTCGCCGCCTTTGAGATGGCCTTCCGCATGCAAGACGTTGCCCCCGAAGTCACCGACATTTCACTGGAGCCACAAAACATCCGGGAAATGTACGGGGCCGAGCCGGGAAAACGCTCCTTTGCTAACAACTGCCTGCTCGCCCGCCGCCTCGTCGAGCGCGGCGTCCGCTTCGTCGAGCTTTTTCACGAATCCTGGGACCAGCACGGCAACCTCACCAATGACCTCAAGAAAAACTGCAAGGACGTGGACCAGGCCTGCGCCGCTCTCATCAAAGACCTCAAACAGCGTGGATTGTTAGACGAAACCCTCATCATCTGGGGCGGCGAATTCGGGCGCACTCCGATGGTTCAGGGCGGCAGCGATGGCCGCGACCACCACCCCAACGCCTTCACCATGTGGCTGGCCGGCGGCGGCACCAACGGCGGCACGGAACTCGGCAAGACCGACGAACTCGGCTTCAATTCCGTCGAAGACAAAGTCCACGTTCACGATCTCAATGCCACCATCCTCCATCTGCTAGGTTTCGACCACACCCAGCTCACCTACCGCGCCCAAGGCCGCGACTTCCGCCTCACCGACGTCCACGGCAACGTCGTGAAAAAAATCCTAGCGTGACTCCAAGCCTCTCACGGACCGCGAATCCACTCTGTAATGACCACACGGCTTTGGCGCTTGCGACTCTTGCCTGGGTCTTTCAGATTCCGCCGAGCACTTTCATCATGACATTTCCCAAACTTTTCTGCGCCTTGACCTTGCCACTCTACGTGCTCGACCAGATCACGAAATTCTGGACAGTGGGCCACCTGCCGCCGCCATGGTCGCCCGAGGCGCATGACATCCCGGTGATTGAAAATTTCTTCCACCTCGTCCGGGTCCACAATCAGGGTGTGGCATTCGGTTTCGGCAACGGCACGGCTTGGGCACCGATCGTGTTCCTCTGCGTGCCGCTCATCGTGCTCACCGCGCTTCGCATCGTCTGGAAAAAAGGCTACTTCGTCCATCCGCTTTCAAAAATCGCCGTGGCCCTGCTGCTGTGCGGGATTCTCGGAAATCTAACGGACAGGCTGGTGCAAGGGTTTTTGCTGGTTGAGTATCAGGCGGCTGGTTTGTGGACGCGCCTTGCCCAAGGCTATGTGGTGGATTTCCTCGCGTTCAAGCTCCCGCTTTACGATAAACTCGTTCCTAACAGCGGTGGCTGGTGGCCAGCCTTCAATGTTGCGGACTCCTCCATTTGCGTCGCCGCCGTGCTGTTGTTCATCGGCGGTATCCGCGACGAGCAGGCCGCGAAAAGTAAAGCGCATGCTTGATCGTGCCGACTCTCCGACTTTTGGAATCTGACTCTACACCAAGGCGTTGAAAGAGATAGAACCCCGACACGCGTTTAGGGTGGATGATCAAACCCCTCCTGCTTCTGGGCCTGTTTCCGGTCCTCCTCTCTGCCGAAGACACCTCCCCGGTCCTGTCCCTGCCGGAAATGCCGCCGCCCGTGCTGGGACCGGATTCGATGGTGAAAGGCGGCGTGCCCAAGGGCAAAGTAACCGATTTCGTGTGGAAGGACTCGAAGGTCTTTCCCGGAACCATCCGCGCCTATTCGGTCTATCAGCCAGCGCAGTATGACCCGAAAAAACCGACCTCTCTGATCGTCTTTCAAGATGGTCACAACTACGCGAATCCCACCGGCCAGTTCCGCGTGCCGGTGGTGTTAGATAATCTCATCCACGCTGGAGTGATCCCGCCGATGATCGCCATCTTCATCAACCCCGGCAACCTGGCGGCTGAGTTGCCGAAGGAACCTTGGAAATCCAGCAACCGCAGCGTCGAATATGATACCTTGTCCGATGCCTACGCCCGTTTCCTGCTAGATGAAATCCTGCCAGAAGTCGGCAAGACATTTAACTTAACCACCGATCCCGACCAGCGCGCAATCTGCGGCATGAGTTCCGGCGGCATCTGCGCATGGACCGTCGCTTGGCAACGACCGGACGCCTTCCACAAGGTGATCTCCCAGATCGGATCCTTCGCCAACATCTGCGGCGGCGACGCCTATCCGGGGATGATCCGCAAGACGCCCAAGAAACCGATCCGCGCGTTTTTCCAAGATGGCATCCACGATCTCGACAACGAGCACGGCTCATGGCCGCTGGGCAACATGCAGATGGAGGCGGCGCTCAAGTTTGCGAAGTACGACTACCGTTATGTCTGGGGCCACGATGGCCACGACGGAAAACTTGGCGGCGCGATCTTCCCCGATACGCTGCGCTGGCTCTGGCGGAACTAACAAGTTTCCAGCGATGAAAACATCCTCGCTCCTCTCACTTTTACTTGTTGTCTCCGTGAGAAGGCGAGTCAGGTTATACTATTGGACTGCCCCTGCGCGATAGCGCCTCATCTGATGCGAAGCCACTTTGCAGATCGTCCCGCAGGGAGGATAAACAATGGAAACGCCCCGGCCCGCAAAGGCGAAACCTGCTAAAGTTGGGGGCGAACCCTGAGAAGGTTCACATGGCAACGCGGAGCCGAAAAGGATACTGGCGCATGAGTCGTAACAAGATCGTGCATCGGTGCTTGAATAACCAATGGCTGAAGGAACAAGGAGTTCCCGAAATGAGGGAAATCTGGATCAAACTTCACTACGGAGACAAGTCACGGCCTGTCTCCGTCGTCTGATAGGAACCGCCGGATGCAATGCCATGGCCGCGATAGCGGCTCAGAAAAAACCGCGAAGCCTGACCGCATGGACGGAGGAACGTAGTCAAACCCGCATGTCCGGTGGTGTGGGAGGGGTGACGGGCGCAATCCGGTCACCTCGACCCGATTGTGCTTCTTAAGTTGATTTAAAGAAGGATGTGATGACAGAAATTGCTTCATTTAGCTTTTTGGTTTTTTGTTCGGCTGCCGCTTTTATATCACGATCAAGGTGAGAGACTTTATCGGGGTGACAAGATTGTATCATCTTTCGGTAATTGGCACGTGCCTCAATGAGAGTTGAGTTTGAAGTTAAATCTAGAACTAAGAATGCGGACTGCACCTCAGGGGGCGGCATCTTTTGCTTTTCTTTTTTGGGCGGTGGCGGCTGGTATGATGTCTTTGCGGGTTCTGTCTGTGCGATTAAGTAAATCAGAGGCGACCTGCTTAGCAATTTTAGTGCGTAACACATTTGGCAAGTTGGGCACCGATACCTACCTTCAGTAAGCGGAAGGCGCAGTTCTGTGGGGCAAAACACACAAGTCATAACCGCATATGCACTTTTGGATTTTTCTTTTCCTTCTTTGTAATCGGGTTGCGGTGCCTTCCAGTGGTTCCCATTGGAATGTTGTTCTGAATTCTTTGATTGAGACGAAGGATTTTCTCCTCTCGGTAAGGATTTCCTCTGCGGCCAGAAAAGCATCTTCTACCCATTCGTTTCGATCGCGCAGATGAAGTATCTCAGTCAGCTTGTCGGAGTTCATCCGGCTCATATATTCGAAAATCTGGGGATCAGACATAGATTCTTAGGGCGGGGCGGAAAGTGATTTCTGAGAATTATTTTCTGGCACAACAGTGGTTGTTAGCCCACCTGCATATCGATATGCTTCGGCGGGCTGAAGTTTCTTACGTGGTGAGGATAGAGGTGGAATCGTTTGGAAGTCAACGGGCAAGACAGGCGGCGGAGGGGCGAAAGAAGGCTTGAGTGTCCTTCGTCCAGCCGGATGGTTCAGAAAGGTTGGGGAATCGGATAGGCAGGGTTCGGAAAGCCGAAGGGCCGGGCGCATGACTGGAAGGGCAAAGTAACAGTTTAGCTGATTACTCTCACGATTTATCAGGGAAAATTTGTGCGTGAGCCTGACTCGCTGAGCCTGCGAACAAGGCCTGAAAAAGGTCGATGACGTTGCCCACTTGGAGCTTCATGGTCTCGGCGAGGCTGCTGAAAATCATGATGTTTTCCGATCCTGTACGGCTGCGCGATCCAAGGCAGACTTTGCGGAAAATCACCAGCGGTCGCAACGCTCGTTCCGCATGATTGTTCGTCGGCGGACCATCAAAGCGGATGAAGGCGAAGACTTCGTCATATTCGCGTGCTCCGGGAAGTAATCGCTTTCGTAGTGTTTCGGCCTTGGCATCTCTGGGGTCCCCGCACTGCAACATTTTCTCCAGTTCATTGATGAGTTTTCCCAGTTTCTTATCCCGTTACACATTGCTGACCTGCCGGCTCACCGAGCTAGGATGGCCCATGTGCAGCCGCCAGCCACAACTTCCACAAGTCTCTTCCAGTCGTTTCAGGAACACCAGCCGGTCGTCATCGGTATCAAAAACCGTCTTTCCGCCATCGCCACGGGCCATCACATGATAGACCGCCCCCGGATACTGGAATCTCAACGGCCTCGCCATACAGACTTTTGTTCCAATTCAGACCCCGCGTCAATCTATTTTTGTCGCGTTGCGGGGACTGGTACCATTTCCACGCCGTCCGAAGCAGGCGGGCGAGCCTGAAAGGCTCGAGCTCGCCTGACTGCTTCGGCGGATGATTGGAAGGTGCCTAACATGGTATCTTCACGGCACCATGAAGAAACCATCC
>JANXMQ010000052.1 GCA_025354565.1 Akkermansiaceae bacterium | reverse complement strand
AAAAGGGGAGCACACGCGCCATTGCGTGTCGTCCCCTACTCGCACGGTGTGATCGTATCCGAAATCACAAATCTTCATGTGCGTCAGCATAGATTCATTCCGTTAGATAAAGTTCATCTTTCAAAACGCAACCTGAAAAAGATTTCACTAAGGTTGGCTAACCACGGCCCCAATTCTTGAAAGCGCGGCGAAATTCATTGACCAAACACTTCGGCAGTTTCAGTTTGAAATAAGCTCAACGGTAATTTCGGAAGTCCGATTTCTGCCAGTTGATCCAGCGAAAACCAAGATAACCAAGAAACCGCCCATCGTCATGTCAGATTTCACCGACTCACAAGAAAAGGACTACACTCGTCAAATCAATCGGCATCCTCAAAGAATACCAAGCCGAGATGATCGCCAAAGATACGGACCCCACCCAAGGCATCAAACCTCGAAAACGGCGCGACCGCCACCGACCATGCAGAAGCTGCGGAGATAAAAGCGGAAGCCGCCAAAGTCGCAGCCATCGCCCTCACCACGACACTACGGGAAAATAACTACAAACTTGCCCAAGCCAGCGTCGGCCTCCTAGAAGGCGCACTTGGCAAAGACCACCCTGCGGCGGAGCGGGCACGGGGCATCCGTGCTTCCATGTCTCACGGAACAGCGCAAGCACCGGCGACCCCATCACCATAAATCCCTCGGTGGTAAAGAATGCTCGGTGGCAAAAAAAGCCACTCCACCGGGCATATCCACAGTTAATTTTGCGAAAAGGAAGGGTCTGACTGCCTTTCCGCCACCTGTCTTTTGGACGCCCCACGATGAATTCTCCATGTCTGGCGTTAGCTATTCCAAACCGAACGCTCCTAACCCCAAAACCACCGATCTTTAAGTATAAACGACCGCTCCCTCTCCCCGAAAGACCGCTCCTTTTATCGCATCCTCCTAATTTTCGATAGGTTAGAAAACATCAATGACCCGCCACTGGGATGCCTACTCAAGTTCCGCCGACCGGCAGATATCCTGAAATTCCAAGCCCAAAGCACGGCACCAACGCCGTAGGACAACAATCCCCGGCTCACTCAAGCCACGTTCCACCCGCGAAAGATGCCCGTTACTCACCCCCATTACTTTTTCCAAATCCCGCAACGTCATTGCCCGGTTTACGCGCTCTTTCTTGAGCTTTAAGACCAACCGCCGAAGATAAGCTTCATCCAAGTCGCTAAACCCAAATGAACCAGAATCCCCGGAGTCTGTGAAACAAGACACATCGACAGCTTATGAAAACCTCTCCCTCACTGTAGAAATTTCCCTCTTGCTATTTATGTACAGCAAGCCACTCTGCCATTTCTGATTCGAGATAAATTAAGTCACCAAAATATCCGTTGATTCTTGCTAGCCGGCCCGAATCACCCATCACAGCCAACCACAATGCAGAAGCCATGAAAATCCTACCCCTCGCTCTCGCCCTATGGTGCGAGATCATGCCACTGCCTGGCCAAGCCCCCCCCAACAGAGGATGGGAGGTGGAAATCCCCGGCCCGCTTTCCGAGGGTAAGCCTTCCCCGCCAGCCCCGAAACCTGAGCAGCTTGATTTCGAGGTGCTGACTTCCCGCACCACGCAAATGGCCGTGACCGAGTCTCCGGCGATGCGCGATCTTCCTCCGACTCAAGGCACCATCCATGTCACCGTCCAAAAGGTGAAAGATCCCGGCCTACCCGATCCGCCTCCGGTTCCGGCAGTATCGCAGCCCGATCCGGCTGGCAGCGCAAAAATGGAGGAACTCAGGAAGCATCATCGGGCCTCGGAATTGGTGTTTTTATCAGCAATAGTCTATGACCATTCCCGGACCTTCTTACAGCTTTACCTCAACGGAAACAGCAAAAACCAAATCTCCGCTTGGTCGAACCTCGATTTCAACCATTTCAGCGGTTTCTCGACATTCCGGGTCAAGGCAAGCGATGGCACGTTTCGGGATTACGGCCTGTTCATGCGAATCGGCGATATAGATACCGTCAAGCTGCGCGAAAGAAATTCCCGACTCGGGATTGCATTCAATGCTCTCGAAATCCCCGCACTGCCTGACCTGTCGGCTGGCCCCGCATTCGTCGTGTCAGAGGGTCCGCAAAACGGTGAGGCCATGGACGCGCTCTCACAGCTTCATGATTTATATCGGCAGGAAGGTCTCAGAATGGCCAA
>JANXMQ010000048.1 GCA_025354565.1 Akkermansiaceae bacterium | reverse complement strand
TTAGAGCTAAAAACTCGACCAGTCTCAATAAGGTGGGTTTTAAGGGGGGCTATTCTCAATTCAACGCCAACTCAGGTTGATCAAAATTCGTACAGCCGATTCTCAGCGCGTTAACTCGCTAAGTCCGACAGGCTGCTAGATCAAGCTTGAGGAGATTGAGAACGATTCGGCGCATGGCTCCGAGGTTTTCCGTCGCATGGATTCGCCAGGAGCATCATTTGAAATATGTTTTTGATTGGACAACGATCCAGATGCCCCCACCCTGTGCGGGCCGCTCCCCGGACGGTCGCAGCTTCGCGCAAGCGGAGGTGAGGAAAGTCCGGACACCACAGGGCAACGCGCCTCATGAAAGTGAGGGACGGGAACCGCGAGGAACCCGGACGGAAAGTGCAGCAGAAAGATACCGCCGATGGCCCGCAAGGGCACAGGCAAGGGTGAAATGGTGGAGTAAGAGCCCACCGCGAATCCGGGTAACCGGACGGCATGGCAAACCCCGCGTGGTGCAAGACAGAACAGGGGAAGAGCTGCCCGCTCGTTGATCTCCGGGTAATAGTCGCACTCTGCGCAAGCAGGGCGCTCCGCCTCGGCGGGGTGAGAGAAATGGCCGTCCAGCCTCGCAAGAGGGGGACAGAATCCGGCTTACAGGGGAGCGGCACTCCTCCTTTTCCTTTGAACTTCTAGCAGCAAATACTCAACTCTGCCCGGCAATTTGAAGACCTCACAAGAACGTCACCCTTCCCCATTTAACAACTTTATTTGTAAAAATTAATAATTAAGTTATGTTAATTATTGAATATTTCATCCGCGCAGAAATCGTAACTCATTGTATTTCAATGGCAATTTGAAACCCGTAAATTTTCAGAATTTTAAAAATGATCAAGGTTTGCCAACCTTACATTGATCAGCTTGAATTTCGCCGTTCCCCCCAACTCATGAAAACGCCCGTGCTCCCCCACATGGCTGCCCTCATCGTTCTCAGCATGATCGCTCCGCTTTCTGCTCAGAATATGGTCAGCACCCTCCGCCCCTCCGAAGTCAGCATCAAAGCAGACGCTATCGAAGGTAACAGCAATCAAAGCTTTGCCGAAGGTTCCTCCCTTCATGGCAAATACGAGGTTCCTACCGTCAATAAAGCCCAAGGCGATCTCTCGGATGGCAAGCCGGTTTACGCCGCCCAGGATTCAGCCACTCTCGACACGCGGGCTTCCAGCCAGCAAAAAGTGGAGACCGTGGTCGATCTCAATGTGCTGAGCAGCCCATCTCCCTATCGTAAGGTCGCGGTAAGTACCGCAACCAAGCCCTACGAAATTGCCACTGACAGCCTGCAAACCGGCCTCGCACTGATTTCCGCCGTTTACCGTGAATCCGGGAAGTCGGAGGCAGGCAAGGATTGCACGAAGATCGCGCTTTCCGTCGAACAACGCATTCGCTTGGATGTATCCAGAGTACTTGAAGTGGTCGGGACCGAAGTGGGTGCCAATCCAACATGCGCCTGCGAGATCGTTAAGTCTGCGATCAAAGCCAGCGATGCCGACGTCAAACAAGTGGTGGCCATCGTCCAAGCCGCCATCAACGCCTCTCCTGAAAACATGCGGATCGTCTCCCAGTGCGCGATCGCCTCCATGCCGGAGTCCATCACAGAAGTGCAGGCCTTGCTCGCCAAGCTCGATCCGAACAGCGGCGACGCCGGTGCCTACAGCTCGAAGAGTGCGAAGAGTTCCAAAAGCGCGAAGGGTGTCGTCGCTCCAGCTCCAGAAATCCCAAATCCCCTCGACCTGCCACCCGCCTATCCTCCGATCCCGCCGATCTTTCCGCCGCC
>JANXMQ010000220.1 GCA_025354565.1 Akkermansiaceae bacterium | reverse complement strand
AATGGCTGCCCGGTCTGCCGGACGAGGCCGCGCTCCTGCTCAGCGGGTGAAAACCGATCCCTTTGCCATCATCCGGACCCGCCATCAAACGCCTTGCTCAAAGGTGCCCCACGAACACGCCCATTTTCCTTTTTAGGATAACACACGCAAACGCAGGTCCGAGCAAACCACTACGTTTTGCCATTCCAAACCATCCCGAAAAACCTACCCGGACTCTCATGAGGTGCCTCATGAAAACTCTAGCCGCGTTCCTATGCGTGGCCGCGCTGCCCGCCACTGCTGTTGCGGACAATGGCACCCTCGTCAATGACTCAGTGCTCGATCCGCTCGCGCACAATTTCCCCACCGTCACCTTCTCCGTCGCCACAGTCCACGGCGTCAGCTTCCAACAGGATGGCATCACCACTTACAAGGGTTGGCAATACGCCGCTTGTTATCAGGGAAATACCACTAACAGCACTGGCAAGGTCGAGGTGGGCCGCCGCCTGCTCCCTTATGGCTCATGGCAGACGCTGGTCCTCACCGACTACAATTTCACCACCGTGGACTCACACAATGACGTCGTCCTCGGCATCTGCCCCGGCGATGGCAGCATCCATCTCACCTTTGACCACCACGTCAGCACCCTCCACTACCGCGTTTCCGTGGCCGGTCTAGCAGACAACCCCACCACCACCGCATGGACCGCCGCGCAGTTCGGCGTCGTCAAGGATCGACTTCTAACCGGCGGCCCCTCCGCCATGACTCAAGTCACCTATCCCCGCTTCATTCCCACCCCTGCGGGAAAACTTCTCTTCACCTATCGCTATGGCTCCTCCGGCGGCGGCGATGAAATTCTCTACGAATATTCCGGCACCACCCATGCCTGGTCCCTCGTCGGCCAATACACCACCCGCACCGGCACTTACATTGGCACCCTGACCAATCAGACGGATCGCAATGCCTATTTCGACAACACCTTCTTCGATGCCAACGGTCGCCTCCACGCCACCTGGTGCTGGCGGGAAACCCCGGATGCCAGCAGCAATCATGACATCCTCTACGCCTACAGCGACGATACGGGCAGGACTTGGAAAAATCAGCTTGGCTCTAACATTTCGACCACCGGCACGTCCTTCATCTCCGCCAACTCTCCCGACATCATCGGTGTGACCATCCCGCAAAAACGGAACTACATCAACAACAGCGCGATGATCACCGACAAGCAGGGCCGCGTCCATGTCGTCGCTTGGATGCTGCCCGCCGCCAGCCCGGATCAGACCACTTTCGACACCGCCCTCAGTTCCGGCTCCCGCTTCGTCCATTACTGGCGCGGCACTGATGGTGTCTGGCGGAAAAATGAGACCATCCTCACCGGCTCCCGCGCCAAGCTCGCTGCGGATGACGATGGCCGCCTCTTCTTGGTGTATGGCGATGCCACGAACATCCGCATCGCCGCTTCCAATCCCGCCACCAATCCAGAAGCCACTCCCGCCAGCAGTTGGAACGATTGAACCCCACTGACGCTCTCCGCCGCCCTGCCCACCGGCAAGGCGAACACCGTCAACATCATCACCGATCCCATCCGCTGGACCGCCGATCGCATCATTTCCGTTTACGCCCAGGAAACTAACATCACTGGCACCGCGCCCACGCCGCTGCACATTTTGGACTACCACGTTTCCCGTTCCGCAGTCCTGCCAGTCCCGCTTGACTCCGCTATCGGCACCGACACTAACCCCGTTCTAACATGGACTGCCGGGCAAACCGCCGTAGCTCACGACATCTATCTCGGCACCAGCAAATCCGCCATCACTGCCGCCACCACCGCCTCGCCGGAATACCTCGGACGCCAGACCACCACCACCCGCGCCACCACCCGCGCCACCGGCCCGCTCCCGGCCCTCAACACCCGTTACTGGCGCGTGGACTCGGTCAACTCGCTCGGCGCGGTCACTGCCGGTCGCGTCTGGTCTTTCACCACCGGGGATTACCTACCGCTCGTCACCCAAGGCAGCGCCTCCCTTACCTATGGTGGCCGCGCCACCTTCGCTGCCACGCTGGACTTGAAAGACCCGGCCCTCACCACTGGCGATCTCGTCCTCTATTACGGCACCAGCGATGGCGGAGCCACGGCCACCGCTTGGCAGCACTCCATCGCCCTCGGTGCCCAGACTGCGGGTGCCCAGAGCTACACCCTCGACGCCATCCTCGCCGGAAATTTGAGCTTTCGATTCCGCCTCTCCACCCCTCATGGCACTACATGGGCCGCCAGCTCCGGCACCCTCGCCGCCGATGGCGATCTCTCGCTTTGGGCCTCCAGCGCCATCATCAGCGTGACCGGCTATGCGGGCACGACAACCCTAACCGATTTCCCCACCCTGATCCGACTTTCCACCACCATCATTCCCGGTTTTGCCTACAGCCAAATGCTTTCCCCGGCTTATGGCGACCTCCGTTTCACCAACCTCGCCGGCACTCAGATCCTCGATCATGAGGTGGAAAATTGGAACCCCGCTGGCACCTCCTCCGTCTGGGTGAAAATTCCCCAACTCACCACCACCACCCAAATCCGCGTCTGGTGGGGCCGCAGCGGACAATCCACCCCCGCGACCACCACCAATGTCTGGTCCAACTCCTTCAACGGCATCTGGCATCTCGATCCCACTCTCGGCTTCACCAAAGATTCCTCGCCTAACAACCTAACTGCCACAGCCACCGCAGTCACCACCGCAGTCACCACCGCAGTCACCACCGCAGTCACCACCGCAGTCACCACCGCAGTCACCACCGCAGTCACCACCGCCACCACCACCGCCACCACCAGCGTCATCCCCGGCAGCGCGACGCTCAATGGCACCAGCTCCACCGTCGCCATCACCGATGCCGCCGCCCTCAATCCCTCCCTGATCTCCATCGAGGCCTGGGTGAAAACCTCCACCTCCAGCTCCGTCGCCATCTTCAACAAAGACAGATCTGCGGGTGGCCGCGTTTGGCAATTCCGCCTCACTGCCGGCAAGCCCGAGTTCATCGTTTTCACCACCGCCTCAGCCAACATCACCGCATCCTCCCCCACCACCATCAACGACAATCAATACCACCACGTCTGCGGCACCTGGGATGGCAGCACCGTCCGCCTCTACACCGATGGTCTGTTGAAATCCTCCATCGCCTTCACCGGCACCCTGCAATCCGGCCAAACCAACAATGCCTTCATTGGTCGCGGCGAAAATGCCTCTCCCGCCTATTTCCTCGGCTCCCTTGACGAGGCCCGCCTCTCCGCCGTCGCCCGCTCCACCGATTGGATCCGTGCCACTTTCGACAACCAGAAAACCACCGCCACCTTCCTCACCATCGGCCCCGCCAGCAGTCCTGATCTCGATGGGGACCATCTGCCGGATGCTTGGGAAATCGCCCATTTCAACACCACCCTCGGCCCGCCCGCCGCGCCGGCACTGGATCCGGACGCCGACGGCCAGAGCAACCTTGCGGAATACGCCCTCGGCACTGATCCCGCCGTCACCGACCACCCGGAACTCAGTCTCCTACCCGCCGCTCCCGCCACCTCGCCAGAGTTTGTTTTCCATCAACTCGCAGTCGGCACCGGCACCATCGGTACCACCTACACCGCCGGCGGCATCCACTATCTCGTGGAAATTTCCGCCAACCTAACCGACTGGCAATCCGGCCCCGCCCAAGTCCAGTGGAGTGGTCGCCGCGAAGCCCTGCCCGGTGGCATGGAACGCGTCGGCGTCTATCTCATCGCTCCCCCACCCTCTCGCGTCTTCGCCCGCCTCCATCTGTCCGCGGATTGAGCGGAGGAGGAAGTTCTTGTGGACTTCGCTGGCAATCAAAATCGGCTATCATCAATCCATTCATACCGTCAGGGAAGAATTGACGATTGTTGATTGAAGATTGAAAGAATCAGTTCTCACTGGGCTGGCTTGAGTGCCGCATCATCGAGATCCAAACGATAGAGTATCTGGTTATACTCGTAGCGGGGGGTCTTGATTTTGTTACTGGAAAAGGTGGTGGTGTAGGTGCCTTCGAATAGGATGACAGGCTCGTCCGGCGACGTGAGTTGCCAGTCGATTTGCACGTTGTAGAAGGTATAGTTTTCATGAGTCACCACTTTCACCGCCGGTCCCCACGGGCCTTCCGGCGTCTTGCCCTCGGCATACCAAATCTCGCCGAAAACTGAAGGTTTGCCGAATTTCTGTTGGAAAACAAGAATCCATTTTTTCCGATAGTTGTTCCATGCGATCGAGCCGGAAGCCAATGCAACATCGTCGCCGCCGTGGACTGATTTGAAAGACTTCTGTGCCTCGATCCCCTGCCATTGCGAGCGATCCTTCCACGCCTCGTAAGTCGCGGCGCATTTGAAAGTCGGCGGGCCATTGAAATAGAGCCATGATTTTCCGTTAGCATCTTTGCAGGTTGCCGGATGTCCTTCAGGGATGACCTTTGGCGGTTCAGGTTCGGCAGCCGAGCGCTTCCAGAATGGGGCAATAATGTCGAAGCGCGAGGTTTCGTCGTTCCATTCCGCAAGACCGTATTCGCCGGCTTTCAGCATCTCAGGAATCTTGGAATACATTGCGACGAGGTGTTCCTTGCCCTCGCGGTCCGCGAGCGAAATCAAGCCCGATAGCCAGACAGGACCGGGTCCGTCCACAGTAATGGTCCCGCGCGGCATACCCTTTTCATTGCGGACGTAGTCGTAAAAGATTCCGAGCGGCGGCTTCAGAGAAACTAACGGTTTCAACGCACTGGTGGCAACGGGCGTATCAAAGATTCCTAACGGATATGCGGGTAGATTGGTGTCGCCCCAGAGCCAGAACAGCTTGTTTTTGTGGGCAATCATCTGGGCACTATCAGAACCCGTGGCACCGGATTCCTTCCAGCTAGCGAATTGGCCGAGCTTCTGGCTTTCCGCGAAGATTCCCGCGCCGGTCAAGCGACCGAGCCGTTTTGCGATTTGCTTGCGTTCGATCTCGACCTTGAAGGACCCTCCCGGCTTCGGGGTAAAGCGAACGCCGCGGTTTCCAAATCCGTCGGCCTTGAGTTCATAACCGTGCGAAAAAACAGTTAGCCAAGTTTCCTGACCCATGAATTCCGGCGCGTCGAAGGCAACCACTCCGGCGTTATCGGTGACAAATGATGTCTCGCTGGTCGTCGTCAGGCAGACCAGCGGCACCGGCCAGCCGTTCGACTTGTCCACAACTTCGATCTTGCAGGGTTGAATCGCCGAGACTGAAGAAACGATGCTCCATAGCGCGGCTAGCAAGTTGAGGGTTCTCATGGATTTGTAACGACGTGACCCGCTTACTGGCTCAAATTCACGTGACTTTCAACCCAGCTCGGTTCTCAAGGATAAACTCACTCCCTTCCCTGTCGCTCCTGATTTTTCTCAAATCCGAGCATGGACAACCATCCCTGGATCGAATTACCCTGAAATCACGCACAACCCATGAATCCCAAAATTTTCTTCTGTCAACTCGCCTGCCTCGTCATGCCCCTCGCCGCGGGAACCCGCGCGCCATTCAACGAGGGTTGGCGCTTCGCCCGCTTCGGCACCGTGGCCGATGGCTCCACACTCGCCGAGCCTGAACCAAATCCATCGACAGTCGGCTTCGATGACCACACTTGGCGTGCGCTTTCACTGCCACACGACTGGGGCATCGAAGGACCGTTCCGCCTGGAACTTGACGGCTCCACCGGCAAACTCCCGTGGATGGGCATCGGCTGGTATCGGAAGACCTTCACCTTGCCTGCCGACGCGAAGGAAAAGCGCTATTATCTGGATATCGATGGTGCGATGTCCGACTCTACCATCTACCTGAACGGCCAAAAAGTCGGCGGCTGGCCCTACGGCTATTCCTCCTATCGCGTCGAGTTGACACCGGCGATCAAACCGGGCGCGGAAAATGTTTTGGCCATCCGCTTGGAAAACAAAGACCAATCATCCCGCTGGTATCCAGGTGCCGGGATCTATCGGGATGTCTGGCTGGTGGAGTCGTCTGCAAAAATTGAGAATATCAAACATCAGGGAATCCGCGTCACCACCCCGGAAATCACTGCGGAAAAGGCCACGGTCAAAGTCGATCTCGAGACCGAAAATGGTGACTGTCCGGCAGGCATGTCAGTGCTGTTTGAAATTCTATCAGATGACGGGAAGTTACTAACATCCACCTCCGGCCAATCATGCTCGGCCACGCTTGCACTGGAAAAGCCTGTGCTCTGGACCTTGAGGAATCCCCATATCTACACTCTGCGCACCACCTTCAGCCGGGCGGGAGAAGACTCGGATTCCATCACCACGCCCTTCGGTGTCCGCAGCATCCGTTTCGATGAAAACGAAGGGTTTCTCCTCAACGGCGTCCACACCCCGCTCAAGGGCGTCTGCATGCACCACGACCTCGGTCCGTTAGGAACCGCGTGGCATCAAGAGGCCGCCGAACGCCAACTCCGCATCCTCAAGGAAATGGGCTGCAACGCCATCCGCACCAGCCACAATCCTCCCGCTCCCGGCTTTGTGGATCTTTGCGACCGCATGGGCATCCTGCTTCAAGTCGAGGCTTTCGATTGCTGGGACAAACCGAAGAGTGAAAACGACTACTCGCGCTTCTTCACGGAATGGCACGAACGCGACCTGCGCCTGATGGTTAGAAATTTCCGCAACCATCCCTCGGTCATCATTTGGTCCATCGGCAACGAGATCAGCGGCGGCTATCAGAATTCACCGGACGGTTGGCAAACCGCCGACGCCCTGCGCAAGATCGTCAAGTCCGAGGACAACACCCGCCCGGTCTCGATGGGGAACAACGACACCCGCGCTGCCGATGGCCTCTGGAAGGGCCTCGACATCATCGGCTTTAACTACAAGCCGGAAATCTATCAAAAGTTTCGCGCAAAAAAAACCGGGGTGCCTGTCTATGGCACGGAAACCGCCTCCACCATAAGTTCACGCGGCGAGTATTTTTTCCCGGTTTCGTGGAACAAGTCGCAAGGCCAAGCGAATTTCCAAATGTCCTCATACGATCTTTATGCTCCGGCGTGGGCGCAACGACCGGACATCGAGTTCGAGGCGCAAGATCGCTGCCAGCCGTGGGATCCGGGCGAATTCGTCTGGACCGGCTTCGACTACCTCGGTGAGCCGACACCCTATAACAAAGACCAAACCAACCTGCTCAACATCCAGGATCCCGCCGAGCGTACACGGCTCGAAAAACAACTCGCCGAACTCGGCAAAATCACCCCGCCCTCCCGCTCATCGTATTTCGGAATCATCGATCTTTGCGGGTTTCCCAAGGATCGCTTCTACCTCTATCAGGCCCGCTGGAATCCCGACTTACCCATGGCCCACATCCTGCCGCATTGGAACTGGCCCGACCGCGTTGGCCAAGTCACGCCCGTGCATGTCTATACATCTGGCGACGAGGCGGAACTTTTTCTCAATGGTAAATCGCTGGGTAAACAAAAGAAAACTCCCTATCAGTACCGCTTGATTTGGGACAAAGTCATTTACGAACCGGGCGAGCTTCATGTTGTCGCTTACAAGGATGGCAAGAAATGGGCCGAGGATGATCGCTCCACGACCGAGCCCGCCGCAAAGCTGTTAGTGAAGGCAGAATCGAAGATCGGCAAGGGTGAACTCATCTATCTAACATTAACCATCGCCGATGCGAAAGACCGCCTCGTCCCCCGCTCCAATCAGAAGCTCCGCTTCGAAGTCTCGGGTGCTGCGGAAATTCTCGCCGCTGGCAATGGCGACGCCACCAGCCTCGTCACCATGCATCACGCCACCACCCTGCCCGCCTACAATGGACTCTGTCAGATTATCCTACGCCGTAATGGTCCTGGACCCATTTCATTTGTGGGACAGGCAGAGGGTCTTGCCCCTGCCAAGTGGAGCGATCCCGGAAAATGAGCCGGGGTAGATCCTGACGTGCATCAGAATTTGTGAATGGGCCGTGGCGGGGGTTTTCAACCGCCATGCCCAATCACGAAAACGCCAAGGCAGTTGAAAACCACCGCCACGATTCCACAAACCTTAACGCATGTCAGTATCGCAACGTCGATTTTCAAACGTAGTGCAACTCGACCGCTTTGGCTTCGATGGCTCGCTCGTTATCTAGCAGCTCTTGGATCGGGTCCCAGCGGCCAGAAAGCAGGGCTTCGCGGGCGGAGTCGGGCATGGTGACCGGGATGTCGAGGCCGCTGGAAGTGGTGACCTTGAGCGCTTTCACATCGATGGTGATTTCCACTGTTGGATCCGCTTCCACCGCATCGCGAATCGCGACGATGTCGGCGGCGCTGGCCATCACGCAAGGCATGGCGAGCGTGGTGGAATTGCCATAGAAAATTTCCGCGAAGGACTCGGCGATGCAGCCGTTGAAGCCATATTTCCGCAGCGATTGCGGGGCGTGCTCACGGGACGAGCCGCAACCGAAATTCTCGCCAGCGACGAGGATCGATGCGCCGGAAAAACGGGGATCGTTGAGCGGATGATTGGTTTTTTCGCCGGTTTCGGAATTGAAGCGCACGTCGTAAAACGCGAATTCTCCGAGACCATCGAAGGTGACGCATTTCATGAAACGCGCCGGGATGATGCGGTCGGTATCAATATCCGCGCCGGGGATGAAGACGGCGCGGCCGGTGACGAAAGGAACAGGATCGAGTGCCATGGTGTTAGGAATTTGAATTTTGAAATTACGCCACTGCGGCGGGTGTTTCCAGAGTGAATAGCTCACGGGCATCGGCGATGGAGCCGGTGATGGCGGCGGCGGCGACCATTACGGGAGACATCAGGATGGTGCGGCCTGTTGGCGAACCTTGGCGACCTTTGAAATTCCGGTTAGATGAAGAAGCGCAAAGTTGATCGCCGACGAGTTTGTCCGGGTTCATGGCGAGGCACATTGAGCAACCCGCGCCACGCCACTCGAAGCCGGCAGCGCGGAAAATTTCCGGCAGGCCTTCTTGCTCGCATTGGATGGCGACGATCTGCGAGCCGGGGACGACGATGGCTTGCACGCCCGCCGCGACCTTGTGGCCTTGGATGTATTTCGCGACCTCGCGGAAATCCGAAATACGGCCATTGGTGCAGGAGCCGATGAAGGCGACGTCGATTTTCACGCCCTTGATTGGCGTGCCAGCGGCGAGTTTCATGTATTGGAGGGCTTCCTCAATGGAGGCTTTTTCTAACTGCGTCGCGGCGGTGGCAGGGTCCGGGATGGACTCGGAAATGGCGATGCCTTGGTCCGGGGAAATGCCCCAGGTGACGGTCGGCGCGATGTCGGCAGCGTTGATCCTAACAATATCATCATACTGCGCATCGGCATCCGAGGCGAAGGACAGCCAGCGGGCGGCGGTGGCGCTGAAATCCGCCATGTCCACGTAGGGACGGCCGCTGAGGTAGGCGACGGTTTTCGCATCTGGATTGACATAGCCGCAGCGGGCACCGCCCTCGATGGACATGTTGCATACGGTCATCCGCTCTTCCATGGACATGCGGTCAAACACATTTCCGGCGTATTCATAAGCGTAGCCGATGCCGCCCTTGGCCCCTAACAGACGGATGATGTGCAGGATCACATCCTTGGCATAAACGCCGGGACCGAGATCGCCATTCACCTGGATGCGGCGGACCTTGAGTTCCTCGAGCGCGAGGGTTTGCGTTGCAAGCACATCACGGACCTGCGTGGTGCCGATGCCGAATGCGATCGCGCCGAACGCACCGTGAGTGGCGGTGTGCGAGTCGCCACAAGCGATGGTCGTGCCGGGCTGGGTAATCCCCTGCTCGGGGCCGACGACGTGGACGATGCCTTGTTTGCCGGACGCGAGGTCGAAATAGGTGACCCCGAAGTCATCGCAGTTTTTGCGGATCGCATCGATCATCTCGGCAGCGAGCGGGTCCGCAGGCTGGTCCTGGTTGATCGTCGGGACGATGTGGTCGATGGTTGCGAACGTGCGTTGCGGAAATTTCACCTTTAGCCCGAGATCACGGAGCATCCCGAAGGCTTGAGGAGAGGTGACCTCGTGGATGAGGTGCGTGCCGATGAAGAGTTGCGTGCGACCATCGGCGATGGTGCCGACCGTGTGTGCGTCCCAGACTTTTTGAAAGAGGCTTTTTCCCATGATTGAAGTTCCGTCGGGATTGGCGACGGGCGGGAAACCTGAGCATGGCGCATCCGAATGTCAAAGCCACATGCGCGACAGGCCGAGAAAGCAGCCGCGACCGCTCACCGCCTCAGTAAAACGCGAAAATCACGCCGGTAATGATCGCAAAAAGCAGGACTGCACCCGCAGCGTATGCGAGGAATTTGAGCCATTTCTTCTTTTTGTCAGCCTTCAGCGCATCGCCTGCTCCGCCCTCCACCCAGTCGTCCCAAGTCCGTATGTGACCAGCAGATTTACGATGGTAATGGCGCAGATTACCGTTAAATCGATTTGAACTCTCGATGGGCGTGTGGGTTTTCATAGTCAATTGACTGTGTTCCACATGACAGGAGTGGTTTTTGATAGAAAGCTCTTTTTTGGAACATTTGAGTTACCCATATTTTCCCCTTTCTGATACCTGCGTCCACCTCGTCGTCAACAGCCATGAAGATTACCGTCCCCATGGGTGAGCAAACGTGGCGGTTAGGGGGCGAATTGGATGGCAATGGCCGCTGTGGCGATACCTCATGCAGCACGATCTCAATGCTGCGTGGGTATTGCCTGCTTCGGCGCGTTTGAATGGGACTGGTTGCGATAATGAAGTGGCGTGGTCGCTAGTTGGGTTCTGAACACCGAGGCCATGTATTCGGAACTGCTAAAGCCGGATCACTCGGCCCACGGTCGTCACGGAGAGATTGGTGCGTTGGAGCAGGTCGATCGCGTGGGCAATTCTCACCCGCCGGATCTCAGATGCGGGCGAACAGCCTAGCAGCCTTTGAAACCGCAACTCAAGGGTCCGTCGGCAAATCCCCGACTGCCGGGCCACTTCGTTCACATTCATGGATCGTGCGGGATTTTCGCCTCACCGCTTTGTGGAAATAAAGGCTTTGCGCTCGTGGTCACGCTCTCGCTGTTAGTTTTAGTAACGGTTATTGCAATCGGACTACTAACCTTGAGCAGCATCAGCCAGCGCAGTTCATCAACGCAGAGCGCACAAGCCACTGCCCGTGCCAATGCCTGCATGGCGCTGATCAGTGAGCAAGAGGTTTTAAAAATTCGATACCGATAGTGGATTTGCATTGAAGGCTGATGGGCATAAATTTTTCCAAATCTAACAGACATCTAAGCAAGTGTATTATGCGTTTGGAGTGAGGTATTTCGTAGTTGATCCCTTCACGGCGAAGAAGCCGATCTGGTGAAGCAAAGCCCGCCAAAGACCCGCTGGGTAGCTTCAGAGCGAAGTATCAGGCGATTCTTTGCTCACAAATTGGACACTGTTGTCTCGTTCGACCTTGCAACTTGTCCGATGTTGTTCATCCATGGCGACGCAGACGGCTGGGCCGCGATGAATTCCGTGAAGTGCTGGGAGCAGCTTCGCCGGATGGGAATCCAGTCCGATCTCCACACGTTGGTCGGACGTGGTCACTGCTTCCAAAGGGCCGCCGCTCCGGGCACGGGAAGTTATACCTGGATGGGGCGCATCTGGTAATTCATGAACCACAACGGATTCATCAAGTGAAAATGCGAACCAAGGAACTCTTCCACGACCCTGTTCGTTGGTGCGACAAGGAGGTGCATTCTATCAAGATTTGCACTTTGCCCCATCTCTCGCTTGATCATTTCAACGTGTCTTCCGCTTCCTTGGTCCAGTTACCGTCCCGATAGACTTCGGCTTCCAGCACGAGGGGGACGCCCGTGGCTAACAGGGGAAGGCCGTCGGGTGAAAAAATCCGCACCTCGGCCGTTAGGGTTCGCGCTCCGGCGGCGATTGGGAATATCGCGGCAGTCACGCCATCCGGCCCGCGGACGTGCAGATCGCCGGCATCGTTGAAATCGCCATTGCCGTTGGCGTCGATGGCCACCAGTTGGTGGGTGTGTGCATCCAGGTATTCAAAGCGCAGCGGAACGGACGAACGCAGGCGGAAGGCGATTCCGTCCGTTTCTCCGATGGGGATGGCGAGTTCGTGAAACAGGGCGACGGAGCGGTAGGGGTTCGCTTCCAAGCGGCTTGCATCGAGAACGATGCTGCGGCTTGCGGCAGGGTCCCACGAAACGTCCCAGCTCGCGGCGGGTCCGGGTGGCTGGCCTTCGTTTTCCCACGCGACTGTGACTTTCGCCGAGTTGATTGCTGTGTCGGCGGCGAGGGCGACTTCGATTTGCGCCTCGCTGCCAGCCGCGACGGTCCATGGCTGGCGAAGGCTGATAGATGGCTGGCCGGCGAGGAATAAAATGCTGTTGGATTTTCCTGCAGCCGCACCCGGTCCTGTTAGCAGGAAGTGGCCGAGGATGCCGCAGGCGGTGGGATTGAAAACGCTAAAACGGGTGTGCGCCGTTTTACCGGGCTCGGCGATTCCGACAATCTCCAGCGGTTGCACGCGCAATTGGGGAGGGCTGACGCTCGCAACGGCGGAGGGGGCTTTGGGTATTTCTTGGATGACGAGTTCCTCATATTTCTCGGTGTAAGCGCGCTGCTGATAGGCGGGAAGGTCGCGCCCGATTTCACGCGCCCGCCGGAATGCCTCGCGCGCGCCTGTTTCATCTCCGAGTTGCGCGAGGGCTATGGCGCGGATCGCTTGGGCCCCGGCGCGGCGGGTGGCGGGCGCGTCAGAATGCTTTTCTAGCCATTGCACGAGTTCCGCCAAGGTGGCACGGGCACCATCGAGATCGCCGCCAGCGATGCGCGCGTCTATCAGTAGCCCGAGGATCTTCGGTTCATGGAGGAACCAGCCAAAGCCACGGGTCATCCGCAGGCATTCGGCATACATCCCGATCGCTTCAGCCGGCCGCTTTTGCCCGAGAAGGTAGTCGCCATACATCCGATAGAGAGTGGGTTCGCCGCTTTTGTGACCATGCGCACGGAGCGTTCTGAGCAGTGCGCCGAAATCGGCGTCGAGGTTTGGGTCGCCTAATTTTACACGCAGGGCGAGGTTGTCGCGGTCAGAATGAAACGCTTCGTAAGCATCGCCGACGCCCCGGCGTTTCAGGGCGCTCTGCCGGAGCATTTCCACCGGCTGCCGCGACTCCTCAAGGTCGAACTCCATTTTGGCAAGCAATCCGTTCACGTTGTTGTCGATGCCCTGGGTATTCAATTCGGCGGCGATGGCGCGCGCCTCGTCGAGGATTTCCTGCGAGGGACCGGTCCACTGTGAGAGATTGCGGAGCAAATTGATGCGTAATGTGAGGTGGGAATTCCTCAAGGTTTTATCGCCCCCGAGGCTGTTGGCCAGTTCCTGCTCGGCTTGGATGGCCTCGTTTTCGTAGCCGAGAAAATCCATCAGTTGCGCGCGGGCGGCGAGAAGCTTGAATGCGTAGAAACGTTGGGTTGGCTCTAATCGACTCAGCCAATCCTTGCCGAGATGGGTGGCGGTGGAGTCTAGCAGCGTGCGGGCCTCAATGGAACGGCCGGCGACGTCGAGCAAGGCCGCCTCGCGCTCGATGACACGCAATCCGAAGCTGAAAAGCTCGGGGCTCAAGTGGTCGAGGTCTGCCAGGGTGATCGCCGGACCATCTGAGTTCGCGGCCATTTTTTTGCCGCGCAATGTTTCCGCCGCCGCCCGGTTGGCTTGCCAGGCCGCGCCGGTTTTTCCTTCCGCAAACAGTCCGCGCTCCAGGTAGCCGAAAATCTGCACGCGACGCAGGATAGTGCTTTCCGGAAAATCGTCCTTCAGCGGGTCCATAGCGGTTAGAACATCGCGGGCGAGCTTGCCGGCCTCAACGGTTTTTCCCTGATGGTAAATCCCGCTGCAGGCGTTGAGGCCGGCGACCGAGGTGTATTCGTGACTGCCGGCGTCCGCTGCGTGGTGGAAACTCCGCAGCATTCCCTCCACGAATTTTTGGGGATCGGACTTCTCAACACTGCGGGCAGCCTGGAATTCCGCGGCGTAGTCCGCGCTTTCCGCGCTGGCGGATTGGCAGGCGAGGATAGCGAAGAAGCAAATTGACAAGCGCATGGTGCAATCCTAACCGAGAGTGTGTAGGAAGGCGATGAAAGTTTTGTGAATTTAGGGTGAATTGACCACCTCAGGCCAACTGCCGTCGGACCACTTGAGCGTGACGTTGCCAAGGGTCGGCGAGCCGCCGCGTGCGCGGTCATAGTAGTGAAAAAACATGCGGGTGTCGCCCTTTTCCTCGATGAACGAGGCTTGCCCGGGACCGATGCGGTCGCCCTCGGACTTGAGGAAAACCGTGCCGCCGCCGGTGGCTAGATCGTCGCCCGAGGCATCAAGGTAAGGGCCGGTGATCTTCTTGCTGCGACCGACGCGGATCTCGTAGGTGCTGTTCACGCCGCGGCAGCAGAGGCCCCAGTTCACAAACAGATAGTAATAGCCTTCGTGCTTGAGCAGGGATGCGGCCTCAATCGTTTCGTGCCACGCGAGTTGTTGGATTTTGTCGCCTTTGCGGAGGCCGGTCTTTGGGTCCAGCTCGATGAGTTGGATGCCGGTCCAGAACGAGCCAAAGACCATCCACAAGCTGCCGTCGGTGTCGGCTAACAACTGTGGGTCGATCGCGTTGAATGGCGATTTCTCGTCGGAGCGGATGACGATACCCTCGTCCTTCCACTGAGAGTCGTGGTTTTTCGGATCGAGCGAGGGGCTGCTGGCGAGACCGATGGCGGACACTTTTTTTCCCCAACCGGAGACGGAATAATAAAGCAGAAAACGATCGCCAACCCGGATGACATCGGGTGCCCAAAGGTGGCCTTTTTGGCTTGGAACGATTTCCTGATGCCATGCGGGAAACTTCTTGAAGACCGGCTCGCCCTCGGTCCAGGTTTTCAAATCCTGCGAGTAGCGAGTGAGGATGCCGTTGCCGGTTGCGAAGACGACCCACAGGGTGCCTTCGCGGATCGGCGTCGAGGGATCGTGGAAACTTGGGAATCGGTCGAATTTCCGCTCCGGGGGGGCCGCGATGGAAAGCAGCCCGGAAAGTAAAATAGCTGCGGCGATGCGGAGCGTAATCATTTCGAGTGGGTTAAAATTGGCAAAATCAACGTCCGGATACGGCCTTGGGGGCGCGTGTATATCCTCGGATCTTTCCGTAGGGCTACCTCATTTTGAAATGTTGAGTTTCAGGAGGGTTTCGAGGGTTTTTTCGTACAGCGCGGCGCGGATGCGTTTACCGCGCATGGTGTCTTTGATGCTTTGATCGTGACATAGAAGGTTGAGGGTGAGTTTGCGCAGCAGGGCTAGGTTTTGGGCGGCGTGGCCTTTGCGGACGCGGCAGTCGTCTTCGTCAAAGGTCATATCCAGGACCCAGTGGCAGCGGTTCTCGGATGCCCCAGTGACGGCGGACCAGTCCGCCTAGCAGCTCGGCTTCCGGCGCGTGGCTGGTGAGGTAGTAGCGTTTCTCGGTGCTCGTTTCGCCCTTGTGCTGGCGCGTGCTGGTGATCTCGACAAGGCTGCGCAGACCTAACCAATGTTTGCGCTCCTCGGGCTCGAACCAGTCGAGGTAGTCGGTGACCTTGACGACGCGCTGCTCGATGCGACCGTGGGATTTTTCCGGACCGGGATCGTGGTGGCGGACTTGGTTGCCTTTGGCTTTGCCGTAATCGAGGGCTTCGGGATCGGCGAAGAGGGCGGTGACTTCGCCATGAAGTGTGCCGTGGTTGGCTTTGAGGGCGAGGAGGTAGTGGGCACCGGCGAAGTGGATTTCCTGGGCGATTTTTTTCTGACAGCCCATGGCATCGAGGGTGACGGTGGTGCCTCTCACGTCGATTTGGCGCAGGAGCTTGGGGACGGCGGTGATTTCGTTGGTCTTGCCGTCGACTAACAATTGACCGAGGGTGAGCCCGCAGCCGTCGGCCCAGGCGCTGATGAGGTGGAGGCTGCTTTCCGGGTCGCCGTGGTCGAAGCTGTGGCGCACGGTTTTGCCGTCGATGGCGATGAGTTCGTCTGCCAGATCAGGACGGATGGAGCGGACGTGGGCGGTGAAGCATTCAACGAAGCCCTTGGGGGCGAGAGCGGTGAAGTTGCGGCGGAAGGTGTCGTCACTGGGGGTGCCATGCGGGAGTTTAAGGAAGCCGCGCAGCCAGGTTTCCTTGAGTTTGGCGAAGCGTTCGAAGTCGTCTCATCTAATCTTCCATGCCGGGTGGAAACCCTCCGGCATACTCTTCATTACGGGTCTTCTTGCAAGCCATCCGGCCCATGTAAATCAAACACTTGTTTAGCACAAGTGCGGATTGTATCAAAATGAGTTAGCCCTGCACGGACCGACTCTTCACCTTGACAACTAACGGCGGCAAACTGATCTTCACCTTCCAGTGCGCCCAAACCTCCATTGACAGCAGTACCACAGTGGCCATCCAGGTCGGCACCACCCTGACTTCCTGGCCGGACAGCTACACGGTTCCGGAGACAGCCTTGGCGAACAATCCCGGCGTAACTGTCCAAAAGGATACTCCAACCGGATTCGACACCGTTACCCTAACCATACCGCAAGCACCGGACGCCGAGAAATTCGCCCGCCTAGTGGTGACGCCAGCCCCGTGATTCAATGAAACAACCTAACATTTTCGGCGCAGCCGCACTCATTCTGTTAGCATTCCTTACCCCAATCACATCCGCAGTCCCCACTGCGGAATCGCTGCTTCCCGGTGGACCAACGAAGTGGAAACTCACTTGGAGCGACGAGTTTGATTACCCGAATGACAAGCTCGACGAGCACTGGATCTCGCAGAATTCCGGCAGCACCCACATCCTTTGCAGCCGTTGGCGAGAAAACGTGATCGTCTCCGACGGAACATTGAAACTCATCAATAAAAAGGAATCGCGCGGCGGCAATGACTGGACCTCCGGCAATATCTGGACCAAGGAAAGATTTCAATATGGTTACTTCGAATGCCGCTACCGTTACGCCGCTGCACAAGGAACTAACAACTCGTTCTGGCTGATGACCAACACCCCGCCTGCTTCAGGTAAAAAAACATTCGAAATCGACATCAACGAGGGACATTTCCCGAATGAGGTGAATACGAACATCCACAACCACACCGATGTCACCACAGTCAACGGCAGGAAGACCCATCCAAGTTCGTCCAAAACTTTTTCATTTGGTGTCCGTCCCGACGTTAACATCCAACTTGAAATTCCAGTGAAAACACGTCGCCTGAGGCTCTCGTCGAAGCACGAAAGCTACGTCCACATCGGTGAGATTCGCGCCTACAACGTCATTCCTGCCGGATACCCGGATACTCTATCACCTGAGACGGATCTACCCGAACTGATCAATTTCTGCAAGGAAGCGAAGATCACTGCGAGTGGATTCGCAAAGACGGGTCAGGAGACCGCTACGAAGGTCGCCGATGGAAAAATCGAAACCCGTTGGACTTCGCAGAAAGAGGGCCAGAAATGGATCGAGTTGGAATTTCCTGAAGAGCGGGTAATTGGCTGCGTCCAGTTCACCAATGGCTACCTTTCTGGAAACTCATGGCAAAGCATGATCGATGATTATGAAGTCTCATGGTATGACGGTTCAAAATGGGTGGTGATGGCTTCATTCGATGTGAAAAAAGGTAACTACAACCTAGCCAAGGACTTTCAGACCTATGGTCTCGAATGGACCGATAAGGAGCTGATATTCTATTTCAACGGCCGGGAGCTGCGCCGGGAGAAGAATACCATTTGCGATCACCCAGCTCCGATTTGGCTCAGTTTGGCGATAATTCCATGGGCCGGCAAAGTCACCGACGCCATCGACGGAACCTGCATGGAAGTTGACTACGTTCGAGTCTATCAACGCAAATGAAGACCATCATTTTTTCCATCACACCCAACCGACTATTTCGTAAAATCACTCACATCGATGATCCGTCGTTTCCTATTGCTACTGTTGACCCCATACTTCGCCATTTTCTCGTTAGTTCGTGCCGATGAACTCGACCTCGGTTCCCGCATCCAACCGCTTCCCTCTGCGAATCGTTTCGGCGAGGTTGGCTATCACGTCTGGTGCGGTGCCCCCGTCAAAGGCCCCGATGGGAAATACCACCTCTTCTACTCCCGCTGGCCCGCCAAGTTTGGCTTCGCTCCCGGGTGGGCGATTCATTCCGAAATCGCCTACGCGGTCTCCGACAAGCCCGCCGGTCCTTACCAGCCGGTCAACGTCGCTCTCCCACCGCGTGGAATCAATCCCGCCACTGGCAAAAAATACTGGGATGCGGACGTCACCCACAATGCCAACGCGTTTTTCCATAACGGAAAATACTACCTCTACTACATGGGCAATTACGGCGACGGAAAGGACTATCCGATGCATCGCAACCACCAACGCGTCGGCGTCGCCATCGCGGAAAATCCGGCAGGCCCGTGGAAACGTCTCGACCAGCCGATCGTGGACATTACCGACGACAAGAAATCCTTTGATTCCCTCTGCACCACCAATCCCGCCGCCTGCATGAGACCGGACGGTGGAGTCCTTCTGATCTACAAGGCCGTGCAATATGCCGAGGGAAAAGCAATGGGGGGAAACGTGCGTTTCGGCGTGGCAGTCGCTGACAAACCGGAAGGTCCCTATGTGAAAAAGCAGGGACATATCTTCGAATCGGAGAGTCCCGGCAAACACTGGATGGTCGCAGAGGATCCGTTCATCTGGTTCAGCGCGAAGTATGCTAACCGCTACTATGCGGTCGCACGCGACGTGGTCGGCACGTTCAGCGGTGCCTCGGGAGGACTCTGCATGTTCCAGTCCGAAGACGGCCTGGATTGGAAGCCCGCCACCCACCCAAAGGTGCTCGGCGGCACCTATCCACTCGAAGACGGAAAAACCAGCAGCACCCGGATCGAGCGCCCGTTCCTCCTCATCGAAAATGGAGAACCCGCTTATCTCTTCGGTGCTGCGGATGGCTATCAGAAAAACGGCAAGGTCAGCACCAACGTACAGTTTCCCATCGCTCCCATAAAGTAATTCCATGAAATCACTGCTGTTGCTTCCTGCCCTCGTTTCTCATGCTTCTGCCGATAACTTGCTTATCGCTCTGCCTGCCGACCTCCGCACAACCCATGGACGTGGTAAAACTCGAATTCTAACTCATTCCAGCAGCCATAACAGTCCCGCTCAATCGAATTAGAACCCAAACATTCACAATGAAATATCTCATCCATATCCCGGCAGTGCTCGCGCTGGCCGCACGCTTTCCCTGCATGCCGCGGATTCCGCGCTTGAGAGCGATTTCAAAAATCCTCCGGTAAATGCCCGCGCCTACGTTTGGTGGCACTGGATGGGATCCAACTTCTCCAAGGAAGGCATCACCAAGGACCTTGGAGCGATGAGGAGAAAAACATGCAACAGGTCGTTTCCAAATCCATCACGGTCGATGGTGGCAGACGGGTGACTGAACGCTATCTACTTTTTTGTCTGAGATTCTGGACCATAGGGATTAGGTCGTTGAGTTTTTCCACCACCACAAACTCGTCATCGTAGCACCAGTTGCTGAGCATTTCGATGAGCGGCGTCCAGAAAGCGTGGCCGTTGGCGTCCTTGCGATTGAAAACGATCACCGGCTTACCCGCCATCGAGGGATGGCCTTGGTATTTGAATATCATCAACGCGAGCATTTCCTGCACGGTGCCCGAGCCACCGGGAAAGATGATGAATGCGTCCGAATTCTGGATCATGACTTCCATCCGCGTGTAGATGTCCGGCTTGAGCCAGAAGCTGGACAGACCGACGGGCAGGCCTTCGAGTTCGATAATGTGCGGGACGTTCGAGCCACCGGTCCAGCCGCCGGCATCCACAGAACCGCGGACAACCTCGCCCATGATGCCTGAATTCCCCGCCCCGGAGACACAACCGAGGTGGTTTTCCGCGAGCTGTTTTCCGAACTCGTAACCGTCGCTTAGATAGGCCGGATCCTCGATCGAGGCCGAGCAGAAAACACAAACGCTGCCCTCATGGTCCGCAGGCAATGGCGTATCGAAGGAACCCACGGTGCTGGTGCCGATCTTTTCGCGTCCAACGCTCGGAATCCCCTCGCGACGGGCGATTTCCAGGAGTTCGATAACCTCTTCGGGCGACTTGGCTAACAGCAGGTAATCATGATGGTCCTGCTTCACCGTGCCTAGGCCATTGAGATGCGTGAGTAGGGAAAACAGGCAGTCCCATGAACCATCGGAATTTAGCAAAACCGTGGGTTTTCCCGCGAGGTTTACATCGAGCGTCTGGTAGCCGACAAAGACCGAAACCGCCTTGAACAAATCCTCCAGCGTGGCTCCGGGCGTGAACACGAACGCGTCCGACTCGATGATCTTGCGCTCGATGTTGGATAGGGAAATCCGCTGGTCGCCATTTGAATTATAAATATCCCAGCCCTTGCTGAAAAGGCTGTAAAGAAGTCGGGCGCGGACTTCCCGGTTAGGATCTTTTTCCCCGCGAACGGTTCCTGCGAGACGGACTTTAGGCATGGTGATGAGCGATAAGTGGGTAAAATACGATGGGCGGATGGGACATAAGGCAATTTCTGTGCCGTTCATGGATTTAATCGACGAAGCGGCCTGCCTTCTGCATATTCAATGGCCATGGATCAATACATGCAAGCGGCAGTTGACGAAGCGCGCCGGGGACTCGCCGAGGGCGGCATCCCCATCGGCAGCGTGCTGGTTCACCATGGAAAAATCATCGGCCACGGCCACAACCGTCGGGTGCAAAAGGGCAGCACGACACTCCACGGGGAGATGGATGCCTTGGAAAATGCCGGTCGCCAGAGCGCGGCGGTTTACCGGGAATGCGTAATTTACACCACCCTCTCGCCCTGCCCGATGTGCAGCGGGGCGATCTTGCTTTACGGGATTCCCAAGGTGGTGATTGGCGAAAACCAAACCTTCCTCGGCGATGAGGCCCACCTGATTTCCCGTGGCGTGACGCTCGAAGTGCTCAACGAACCAGAGTGCATCGAGTTGATGACACGATTCATCGCCGATCGACCGGAGCTTTGGAACGAGGACATCGGCGAACCGTGACGATCTGGTATCGACATCCCGGCCCGGTCATTTCATGGTTGGCGTGAGCATGAATCCCATCAAAGTCATCCCGCTGTTCCTTCTGGCCACGGTTCTCACGGTCGCTGCTGCGCCGCGCTTTGCCTTGGTTCGGGTCAAGGACATTTACACCGAACTGCCCGCGACCGTGGCCCTGCAACAGCAAATCAAGAACGAGCGGGATGAAATCATGAAAGACGAGCGGGCCGGGCAACTCCGCAAGATCATCAGCGAGTTGCAAGCGCTCCAAGGGCAACTCTCGGACAAGGCCCATCCGCTCGACGAGGCGACCAGCCGCAAACTCGCGCGGACGTATGAAATCAAGCGCCAGGAAGCCCAAACGCTCCAACAGGAATACGAGAGCTTCAAGACGGAAAAAGAACAGGCCATCAACCGCAAGATGGTCGCCGGAATGCGGGCCACTCTCAATCGGATCCTGAAGGCATCCAACCAGATTGCCAAGGAGAAGGGCTACGATGCGGTGTTCGACAGCTCCGGCAGCACCAATACCGGCGTGCCATTCGTGCTGTTTAGCAAAGACGCGCCCGACCTTACCGCCGACATCCAAGCTGCCATGAAATCCACCGAACCACCCGTACCCGCCGCCACGAAGCCTGCGGTTACCTCGGTAAAATCGCCCTGAATCATACCCTCAATGGACCAACTAACCGAAATATTGAAGAACCCCTTAACCCAGGGATTGTTGTTAGGCCTGCTGATCGCTGCGTTTCTCTGGAAATCCGGCTTCACCGCCCGCCGCAACATCACCCGTGAGCTGAAGCGGGTAGAGGGGGAAATGAAAAACCTTCAGGGCCATCTCAACACCCAGCTCAAGATCAACGCCAGCGGCAACGAGGCGCTGCAATCCGACTTGGACGCGCTGCGCAAACAAAACGAAATGCTGCGAATCAACAACTCTGCACTCCAACAGAAACCCGGTCGCGCCGAACAGAAATTACTACAAACCTACGAGATCGCGATTCGCGCGATGCGTGAGCAGGCACCCGGCTTCGCCCCCGCATGGGAAAAAGCCCTGCGCCAAGGCGAGGCGGAACTCGATGCCGCCGACTCGGGATTGAAGAGACTCGTCCGCCGCGTGATCCCCGGACTCGGCAATTCCACACCCGCAGCCACCGCACTAACAGTTACCGAGGATTCGGTGGAAAATTCCTAAACCAGCATCAATCCAGATAGGGATTTTCCCGCGCCTCCGTGCCGATCAAGGTGGCCGGCCCATGCCCCGGCAATACGCGTGTTTCCGGCGGCAGGTTCATCAGATGCAAGGCGATGCCGTCTAGCAATTGCGGTGTGCTGCCACCGGCTAGATCAGTTCGTCCGATGGATCCGGCAAACAAGGTATCCCCGGAGAAAACGACGCCATGATCGACGAGATGGAACGTCACGCTGTCAGTAGAATGACCTGGAATATAGGCGAGGAAAATTTCCAATCCGGCCATGGACAGATGCTTGGTAAGATCGAAAATGCAGTCGATTCGATAGGGCGCGACCACGATCGGCATCCCCCAGCCACGGACCATCGTTTCAAGTGTTAGATCGGTCGAATAAGCCGAGAATGCGTGAAGCTTCGCGCCCAGCGCCTGGAGTTCCGCAGCATCGGTCACATGGTCATAGTGTTGGTGCGTGAGCAACACGTCATCGACGCGTACGCCACGGCTGACGGTCCAAGCAGCGATACCTTCTGGCGCATCGACGAGGAAATTTCCGTCTGGCGTCTCGACGAGGTAGCCATTGGTCTGGACGAAGCCGCCGGTGTAGGTGGAAATTTTCATGATGGGGCGTGAACTGCGGGCAGGCATAGCCGGGAAGCCGGATGAGGCAAAGCGAAACATGGCCCGCTCATGGCATTCCAAGTGCTTTTGAGATTGACCAGCGGTCCGCATGACTATTTGACGCAGCCGCAACCCGCCTTCAAAGCCACCAGATTTCCCCCGCATGAAAATTCTCATTCTCTCCCGCAACGCCAAGCTCTACAGCACCGACGCCCTCGTCAAAGCCGCCGCCACCCGTGGCCACGAGGTGCGGGTCGTGGACTACCTGCGCTGCTATATGAACATCACCTCGCGCAAACCCAAGATCTATGTGGATGGTGAGGAACTGGTCGCGGATGCCGTCATCCCGCGCATCGCGGCCCGGCATACGTTTTATGGCAATGCGGTCGTCCGCCAGTTCGAGATGATGAATGTTTTCAGTCTCAATGACTCGGTGGCCATCGCCCGCTCACGCGACAAGCTGCGTTCGCTCCAGATTCTCGCGAAACGTGGCATCGGGCTGCCGGTCACCGGCTTCGCCCACCACACGGACGCGACCGGCAAGCTGATCAAAATGTGCGGTGGTGCGCCGCTGGTCATCAAATTGTTAGAAGGCACCCAAGGCGTCGGTGTGGTGCTGGCGGAAACCGCGAACGCGGCGGAATCGGTGATCGAGGCCTTCAAGGGACTCAATGCGAACATTCTAGTTCAGGAATTCATCAAGGAAGCGGAGGGCGCAGACATTCGCTGCGTCGTGGTCGGCGGCAAAGTGGTGGCCTCCATGAAACGCCAAGGCGCACCCGGCGAGTTCCGCTCGAACCTCCACCGCGGCGGTTCATCCGCAGGCGTTAAAATTTCCTCAGACGAGCGAGCGGTGGCGATCAGTGCGGCCAAGGCGATGGGCCTCAACGTGGCTGGGGTGGACCTACTGCGCTCGAATCACGGCCCGGTGGTGATGGAAGTGAATTCCTCGCCAGGCTTGGAAGGCATCGAGCAATCATCGAAAAAAGATGTCGCTGGCATGATCATCGAATTCATCGAGCGCACAGCGGTGAAGCCATCGAAATCCACGGACAAGTAAGCTCATGCCTCGCCCTTGCTCGCAGGGTTTCATCACATCGCCAGCCCGTGCTGTTGCCCAACCATCGTGGTGATCGATTTAGGCAGATAGAAAGGCGAAAGCTCGTCCTGAGTCCAGCCTTTCGCTGAGCGCTTGAGCTCCTGCCCCACGCCACGGGCCAGAGCGCTGGGATTCTGCTTATTAATAGCTTCTATTTTGTCCACAGAAGCACTTATAGCCAATAACAGCCAAAATAATAACTATTGTTTTGGCTCAGGAAATTGAACTCTTCAGGCGTCCCAATACTTCCTCGTAGGCTTCCATCACCCCGCCGAGGTCGCGGCGGAAACGATCCTTGTCCATTTTTTCACCGGTTTTCAAATCCCACAGGCGGCAACCATCCGGGCTGATTTCATCCGCCAAGACGATGACGGATGGATCGGAAACGAGGCGTCCGAATTCGAGTTTGAAATCCACCAGCTTGAGTCCGCACTTGGCGAAAAAGGCGGTCAGGATCGAGTTCACCTGTAGCGCGGATTTCCGCAGGTGGGCAAGATCTTCCGGCGTGGCGAGGCCCATTTCCCGAATGTAATCGTCATTGATGAGCGGATCTCCAAGGGCATCGCTTTTATAAGAAAACTCAATGATCGGCTGGGAAAAAACGCGGCCTTCCTCAATGCCGGTGCGCTTGCAATAACTGCCAGCGGATAGATTCCTCACAATCACCTCGACCATCAAGATGGTGACTTTTTTCACCTCAACGTTCGTTGCATCGAGCTTGCGGACGAAATGGGTGGGGACGCCGGCATCTTCGAGGAAACCGTAGATCAGGGTGCTGATCTCGTTGTTGAGGCGGCCTTTATTTTCAAAGCTGGCTTTTTTTTCCCCATTGAATGCGGTGGCGTCGTTCTTGAACTCCATGCGCAGGGTGTCCGGGTTTTCCGTGGCCCACATGCGCTTGGCCTTGCCTTCGTAAAGCGGTGTCATTGGCAAGTGTTAAAACCCCACCCCGCCGTGGTCAAGAACCGGAATCCACCGGATGCGGGATTGCTAGCTGGACATTTTTCCGACTGACTGAAAATTCAACACTTGCAAAGTATGTCGCGATTGAAGAGTCTCCCCGGAGCGATGAAACAAGAAATCACTCGCAGCACCGAGGATCTGCCCCAAAGCAGGGAGAAGATATTGCGTGCCCGCTCGCTGCCATCGAGCCGACCATTCACGGTGGCGGTGTGTTTTTCGGCCCTGCATTATTTCGGACTGATCACTACGGCGACCGCTTTCATCCTGTTTTTCATCGAACCCAGCGAAATCGCCACCAAGGTCATCATGGGAGGACTTGCCTTCAGCGCGGTGACGTGGCTACTGGCTTTTTTCAAACGCCGTCGCGCCCTTTGCCCGCTCTGCAAGGGAACGCCGCTGATCAATTCAGGGGCTCTCGCCCATGCCCGAGCGGTCCGCTATATTCCGCTCAACCATGGTGTGAGTTCCACCCTCTCAATCATCGCCTCCCAGACCTTTCGCTGCATGTATTGCGGCTCGGATTTCGATCTGCTCAAGACGCCCTCCCACCGCCGCACGCCGATGGATGGGGATGAGTGAACTTGAGTCAACCCAGCCTGAGCCGTGCATGGCGCATGGCCATGGTCCATGCCACCTCAGGTACCAGTTCCTGCCAATGCGGATCGCCCGCCTCAATCATCCGGCAGACGTCGCGCCCGGTGTAGGATAAAATCTCACTGTCCTCGCAGGGAATACCTAGAATCCGCTCGTTCGTTAGAAAATGCCGGTAGAGGTGCACACTGTCAGCCGGCGGGAGAAAGGTTGCCGCCGTGACGAGTTCTCCGGTGCGGCGGTTTTTCCATGGGAAAACATGCAGGGTGACGCCCTCCTTGAAGAGTCGCCCGAACGATTCTAACACTCCACCCGCCAGATTGTCCGACCACTTCGCCTTGAACAACTCGTTGAGCAAACCAATGCTCAGGATGATCCCGACCGGTCGGCTGGTATAGCGGTGGAGAAACGCGGCGATCCGGTGGAACTCGGCACAGCGCGACAGCAGCACCGTTTTCCCAAGCGCCTGAAGCGCATCCGCCCGATCCAGGAAATCCACCGGGTCCACCCCGCGCCCACGCAGTAGATTGTGCATGGAAATTTCACACAGTTCGATGGCTGCGATGCGATCCGCTTCTTCCAAGGAGTTGACGAAGCCCGCGCGCGCCTGTTCTAACATTTTTAGATGCACGTTCATCACCGGATCAAAACTCCCGCGCAAGAGTAGGACTGGATGCCGGTGCAGGGCCTCCGCTGGTTGGACGACCTCTCCGTTCGGCAGGAACATGGTCGCGTCCGTGAGACCGCTTTCCACCAGTTGCAATGCGCACAATCGGTTGTCGAAAAACCCGTAGCCATGACCGGTGAATTTCAACAAATCCACCTCCACCCGCCCGGCCACCAGATTATCTAACAGAGATTCAACAAAACTCTTCAAATGCCCGCGATGGCGGAATGCGGAGTGGATCAGGTTCACCCCAATGATGCCAAGCGCCTCCATCTGGTCGATTGTCCGCCCATCCAGCAGTCTAACATGCAGCACGATGTCCGAGGGTGGATCGCCCGGCTTCATCTGGAAGCGAATGCCGAGCCAGCCGTGACACTCGCCGTTATCCTTCCAGCCACGGGCGCGGACGGTGTTACAAAACGAGAAAAAGGTGGTGTCCTGGCCCCGTTTGGAACCGAGTCGATCTAGCAAAATCGTGTATTCATGCTCGATCATCGACGCCAATCGGGCGGCCGATACATAGCGCTCCGTCTGGCCATAGATCGCGTCGCTCATGGTCATGTCATAAGCGGAAATCGTCTTCGCCACGAGGCCAGCCGTGCCGGACGCGCGGAAGAAGTAATTCGCCGTTTCCTGCCCCGCGCCGATCTCCGCAAAGGTGCCGTAAACCAACGGGTCCAAATTCAGTTCCTGGGCCTTGTCGTAAGTGGTCGGGATCATGGCCCGGCCTCCTCTTGCACCCAGCCTTCGTTCACGAAGCGCTCGATTTCCACCTGTCCGCTTGATGTTGCGCCGACGGGATATTTCAATGAAACGATCAGCTCCATGTTCTTCACATCCGGTGCCGGACGAATCCGCTCAGCCAACTTCGATCCCCGCTCCACATAGCCGTAAAGCGCGTGTTCATGGTTCGGCGATTCCATCCGGTAGGACTGCCATTTCTCCTCGTCGGAAAATCCGAAATTGTAGTATTCCACCGGCGACAGCGTGACCCGGAACACATGCCCGGTGACTGGCCGTTCTGTCATGAACCGCTCCCAGGAAATGTCCGACCAGCCCACCCAGCTTTCCCAGTCCACCTTCATCCCCTGCGGCGTATCGAAGAAGGCGATCTGCTTTTCTAACTGATCACCGGTCGTGACAATCAACGCCCGGAATTTCCCCCGGGCCGAGGTGACACCGCCCGAGTTGAACCAGGCCATCCCCGGAGCCGCGACTTTTCCATTAGGATAAAACGCCTTCATCCGATCTGCCGCCACTGCTGGGTTGCGGACCAACGGCAACAGCTCAGCCACTGTCCTTGCCTCTAGAAATTTTCGTGCCAGCGGTTCAATCTCCGCGAGGATCGACGCCTCCGTGCGTTCTTGAATCTGCGGGGCGACCTTGTCCGGGGCTGGAACAACCACCAAGGACACGCCCTGCGGAGCGGCAATCTGCGCCGCCGCCTTGCGCCCACCAATCATCGAAACTGCCACTGCCGCGACGATTAATGAGAACACTCCGCCACCGAGCCATAATATCCGCCATTGCCGCTTGTCGATTACGCGGGAAGCCCACAGGGCAGGCAGATCCCACGAGTGGTTCCACGGAGTGCCATCATTCCCACCGATCCGCCGCTTCCTCGCCACCCTTTGGTCCGGCATGGCCGCAGGCTCCTCCACCGTCCGCCGCAGGGTCGCTAACAGCGGCGGCGGCGTGTCGGCCACTCCCGGAATCCGCAACATTCGTCGGCAGCTCGGGCAAACGATCCCCCGCCCGTCATGATCCCGCGGCACGCGAAACACGAACCGGCAATCCGGGCAAACATAGCCGCTCCATCGGCGGGCATTCTCACGGGTCTCGGTCACGCCTCACCCTGCCTTTGCCATCTCCAGACTGCAAGCCTCACCATCCCGGAAAAATCCGCAACGGGCGGGCGCAAACTGGCCGAACCCTCTCGCACTCGTACGCGCTAGGATTTCCGACCCAGCCTATTTTTTTCAAGAGCCTGGACGATCACGCCAAAGAGAAGGATGGCGAGGATGACGCCGTAAAAAATCCAGAGTGTGCCTTTCTGAGTCGTGAAGCCGTAACTGTGCAGGCCGGTGTTGAGGAAATTCACATGCCACCAGGAAAACGTCACCACCGCCCCGGTAAACACGGCGGCGAAATGCAGGCCCCATTCCTTGATATAGCCGCCGAGGCGAGCGTGGAGGATCGAGAGCGTCCAAAGCACGATGAGTAGTGCCCCGTTCTCCTTGGGATCCCAACCCCAGAAACGGCCCCAAGAATCATTCGCCCAAATCCCACCAAGCACGGTGCCGACGAGTGCGAGGAAAAGTGTTAAACAAACCATCCCGTACACGGCGCGGGTGAAAAAGCGGCGCATGTCGCGATCGTCGTCGAACAATCTCAAACCGCGCGTAAGTAGATAAATAAATGATAGAAACGCACTGAGCAAGCCAGCGGCATAACCCAAGGTAATGGTGAGGACGTGAATAGTCAGCCAGTAGTTGGAATTCAATACCGCCACCAACGGATCCATATTGTCATTGGCATCACCCACCTCGAAGCGGCGAGCGAGAATGATTAACAAAGTGCCGAGAATAGGCGCAATCCCAAGCGCGAATCGGCGGCGGGTCATCCACTCGATGATCAACGAGAAAAGCACAACATTGGCGGCGATGAAAATGATAGTGTCATACAAATTTCCCACGGGCGGACGCTGCATGATGATACAGCGCTGCACGATGGGAACGATACATAATACAAGTCCCGTGACGGTGGCCGCGAGGGTGATCCAAAACAGCACGCGTCCCGCCGTTCCTGCGCCAAGAGTCCACATGGCGAGGGCGGTGATGGATGCCAAGATATAGAAAGCGAGCGCATTGAGAAACCAATTCATCCGGTAGAAATCGACCTCTAGGGCGATATGTTTATAGTCGCCGCGCGCTTCGGCGCGTTTGACCAAATCATCCCGCAGGGTCGTGAGCTTGGTGCGGAAATCCCCCTCGTCTTCCTCGACGGCTCGGGCGGTAGTTTCGAGCATCTTGATGTCGTGAATGGCGAGCTGCGGGCTTTGCTTGGCAGCGCCAATGGAACTTGCGATGGCATTGCCAGCACTGAACCAGATTTTCTCCTCGGGATCTGCGGGCGGCAAAATGATGATGCCGAATTTGGCATTATTCGCAGCGTCGATCACTTGCTCCATCAGACTTTGGATGTGTGCATCCATCGGCAGCCCTTGGGCGGTGGTTTGTGCAACCGATTCCCGGATTTGCGGCACCGTCAGCATGACCGCGCTGATGTCAGCACGTTGGTCCGGACCACCGTTTTTGCCGGAACCACGCAGCTCCACGCCAGTGCGGGCAAAGCCAAAATAACCTAACAAACTTTCATACTCGCGGAAATTATAGGCCAGTGCGATCAGTTGATCCTGCACCGGATCGCGCTTTCCTTTCTCGATGGCTTCATACGATTTAGCGAGCTCAATGAGCTTCTCGCGGCCCGGCTCGATGTCCGCATAACTGTAGCGATCACGCTTGTTGCCTACGGTCACACCGATGGCTTCGAGCACGGCAGAGTTGTCGATCCGGAAGGTGGGCAGTTTGATCGCAAGCAAGGGCCGGAACAAGGTATCCATCATCCAGCCGATCGGCGTGATTTTCACGGGTTTGCCACTGCCATCCTTGATTTCCATGGATCGTGCGCCATGCAAACTTAGCATTTTAAATCCGCCAAAAGTAGATAATGGCTTGATGCGGCCACCGTCCTGCACGGGGATGGTTTCCGCGATCTTGAGGGTTTCCTTATTCCAGGCTGTATAGTTCGCAATCTGCCGGATCTCGCCTTTCGGCATATTGTCGATCACGAGATTATAGAACACCGCAGCCAACCCTAACAAGGCGAGTCCGGCGGCGATCCAGCGTCCGACTTTTGAGGAATTATTAGACATGGCGTTGCTTGCGTGAACCTGCGGTGAGGAAGGAAACGAGTTTGATCATGAAGGTGATGAACATGCCGACGGCGACGATGATGAGACTGTACTTCGGCCACTGGTCGGCAGGATTCCTAACAACCTCAAACACCGAATACATTTTCTCTCCCGGACCTGCGCCGGGCGGGCCATAGCTGGCTTGGAAAAACGTGAGACCTTCGTAGCGCATCGGCTCGTTCATCTGGATCGTCACTTTCGCCTCGCCGCCGCTCTCGCTGCGGGTGACCTCGCTTACAAACTTGGATGGCCGCATCGTGCCCGCATGGAAGGCTGCGGTGAAGTGGTTCAGCGTCAAGGTGAATGGCATGGGCCACAGCCGTTTGCGCATATCCACAGTGAAAGTACGGTCTTGAATGCGATAAGAAAACGGGTGAAAACTCGCGCCTGCTAGAATGAATGGCGCGGATTTCCCGGCATCGCGCGGGAGAATCCGGGCATAGCAGGCAGCCGTATATTGCTCGGCTGGCTCGGGCTTGGCGGGCTTGGGCTTCTCCATCAGGAAATAGCCGTCAGCGATGAGTTGCCCCTGGTCCGGTGCCCGCTCGGTTGCGGAGACTGGAACCGCGTTTGGCAGATAGCCGCTGATTTCCAGATCAAAGGGAAAGTCCGGCAACCGGAACGTGCGGAGATTTCCGGCGGCGAGATCGTCGATGTCCTTGCCGCGGATGACGTGGATTTGCTCGACTTTACCCTCCTTGATTTCCGCCACTTCGACCACGTATTCAAAGTAATCCTCCGCCACATTGCTCGACTCCCCTTCCGACACTGCCATGTTGCCACGCTCGGAAAAATGATAGGTCACGCCCGCGCCCAAGAGCATGAAAATGATGCCGAAGTGGGCGACGAGATTGCCGAAGTGATTCCAGCCCTTCCTGATGCGGATGATGCCGCCGAGGATGAGATTCACCAACAGCACGGCGCAGACGAAATAGCCGCCCGGCAGGGGTGGCACTGGCACATACTTGCCGTTGATGTAGAGTTCCGGCAAAACGAAAATATGGCCCCAGTCGGTCGCAAAATACTTATTGAGCGTCGGATAGAGACCGTTATCGACCTGTTCCAACGTGGCAAACCAAGTCAACAACCCGAGCAGGATCAGGGTGATCGTGGCGAGACCGAACCCGGAAAGCACGTCGAAGATTTTTCCAAGCATCGACCTAGGAGCTTTGAGCGGTGGTGGCGTTTTTGAAATATCCATGAACTGAAGGGCGGGGCGGGATACGGAATTTCCGGGCTCAATCATTCAGCCATGCGGAGGCTTTTGGCGAAGGTCTCGAACACCGGTTTCGCGGCTTCCACCTCGGCTTTGGGGCCGATCATTTTCACCGTGAGAATCTTCCCATCCACCGTCGCAACGACGCCAGCAAGCGCGAAACCCGGCTTCGGCGGTGCGCCCATGCCGCCCGCGTAATCACCCGCCGCTGTCACGAAAACGCCATCCGCACCGGCGATGGCAAGGGTCGGCAGTTTCCCCAGAGCTGCGGGATCAAGCGGACTCGCGCCGAACTGTTTGAGCCAGCGGTTCGCATTATCCAACACAGAACCTTGGGACATGGACACCCAGACCTCGCCCAAGCCGCTGTCGCCGAAACGGTAGTTCAGCAAGCGCATCTGGGTGGCCGGGACCGTCAACCAAGTAGCAGGAGTATCTCCTTGGACCGGACTCGGCTTGGCATCGCGGAAGCGTTCGTCGCTGGTCGCAAATAGCTTGGGCGCAGCGTCGCGGGTCGTCGCCGCACGGATTTCAGTGACGGTGATTTCCTTTTTTTTCTCGCACTGGGAAAGCATCACAACGCTGGCAAGCAGGCAGGCGGCTCGGGCATTCATGTGCGCGGCGATAAGCCCGCGTCCAGCACGGCGCAAGTGGAAACGGGAAATTCCAAGTAACCGTATGGCAAGCAGCCCGGCAAAAACTTCAACCCTCGCTGATCTTGCCGACGGCGGAATTCACCGCTACGGGCGCAAGTCCGGCAGCTCACGACCTCCGATGCCGCACCATCCCGCTCACCGGCAAGCACATCCCCCAAACACTCTAACGCCCCCTCGAATGGAGCGCGGGGCGACTCGCCATCTCGTTACAGGATTGACCCTGTAAGCTGACCCCATTCACTTCAGACCCCCGCTTATGATTTAGGCACTGCGATCCTCTTAGGATATGGGGGGACTACCTTTTGTCTGGGAAACTGTCATAGGGAAACTGTCATAACGGACAGGTGCATCCCGGCCTCTTCCCTTCGATGTTCACCGCCCCGCCTCGAGCCTCCGCCACTAGACCCGCACGCGTCGCCCGATATCACCGCTCGTAATCGTTACTCCCCGGCAAATTTATCCTTGCCGGGAAACGCTGAGTCACGCAGTTTCCACCTATGAATCGACCAAAACCAGTTTGCTTTGCGACGAGTCGTAAAACATCACGACTCGTCATCGAATAACATGTTAGGCGACTCCGCGCATCATCTGCAATGAAAGACTTATCCCTCATTATATTTTTCGTTGTCCTCTCGCTGTTCGCAATTGCTTTCACGGTTCGTCGCTATCAAACAGCTACCGCATTGCAGCGACGTCAATTTCTTATCGCAGCCGTCGGCGCGCTCGTGTTGGCCGCAGCAATAATGTCGTTGCTTACATTCAGATAAGCACCTTCCACGCACCAACAAAGCGCCATCAACTACACCCATGAAGAAGTTTCTATCCTCATATTTCTACGTTTTCGTAACGGCATACTTCACGACGATTACTATGCACACGTTGTTTGTGCGGACACTGCAATCCCAACCCGGCGGGGCTGGCTTCCAGGGATCCGGAATCGAATGGACGTATTTGCAGGTTGCTCCCGCAGTTTGTATTTGCGCGTTCGTCGCAACCGTCATCAGAGCCGCAAAGCTTCAGTCAACTAAACCTGAGCAAAACAGAATTGAATCCTTCGCTAACCATGCGCTGCAGCGAACTGCTCCGTGCGTCACGGCACCTGCTTCCGCCGACGCCTTGCCGCCCACCATGCCGCGCCGCACTCTGCCGTCGCTGAGCTTGGGGTCGTTAGGCGACTCGCCGAGCGCTTCTCTGAAATCGTGAAAAAGAAACTCGCCATTGTCGCTATTTTGTTGATTCCCGCGTTGATCTTCCTGCTCAGCTATCTCCGCTCACTTGTTACTCCGACAGGCACACATATGCTTGTGCTCTTACCATATCAGGCAACGCGGGACTTAGTGGCTATGTCTCACGACACGATACACGGACGTTATATTGCGATTTTTTTTGCTGTAGTCTGCGGCTTGGGTCTGCTCATCTACGTTGTCCTAGCATATTTCAGTCTCCGGCGAGAGTCGCTCATCGCTGCAACGGTAGCTTCGGCTTGGCTTGGCCTCGCTAGCCTCTTGTGGGGCCTTCTCATCCTCATTCCAAGGAGCGTTGTTCCGACTGGCAGCTCAACTCCAACGTCGCTACGCGGATGGACGGGGTCGGGCCTAGATTTTTCAAATTTGAAGATCGAATAGGGTCAGCATGATACTCACCTCAAAGCGACTTTTCGGTGAAGAAATCAGTTAAAAGGGCGAGGCGAAAATCGGGACAGTTACGGCAGTCGTGTGCACCTCAATAAAGAGGCCAAATCGCGAGGCCGATTGGAGAAATCAAATAGCGAGGTCCGTCCGCCGAAAAAATCGGACCACTGCGAACGTGCAAATCCAAGACCCGCCCAATGCCTCCGTGCTGGGAGTATGGCACCGAGGAAACAGCCACTAGACCCGCACGCGTCGCCCGAAATCACCGCTCGTAATCGTTACTCCCCGGCAAATTGATCCTTGCCGGGAAACGCTGAGTCACGCAGTTTACACCTATGAATCGGCAAAAACCAGTTTGCTATGCGACGAGTCGTAAAACATCACGACTCGTCATCGAATAACATGTTAGACCGCTCGATTATTTAGCAAACACAACACACTACAAACTATATGGACAATAACACCTCACCAACTCCAACAGAAAACCCCACAGGCAAAGCCACGGCAGGACTTGTTTTGGGCATCATCGGGATGCTCGCTTGGTTTCTCCCGCTATTCGGCTTTCCCGTCACGATTGTCGGACTGGTAATGTCGCTGAAGGGCATGAAATCTACGAGCCGAGGGACGGCGGTTGCCGGGCTTACTTTGAGTATCATCGGCCTAGTTTTGACCATCATCAACTCTGCTATCGGTGCTTACCAAGGCGCTCATGGACAGAATTGGATTCAGCAGTGAGACCGTGGCCTAACCATGCTCTGCAGCGAACCCGGCCATTACGTCCCGGTTGCAATCGTGGCGTCCCGTGGGCCGGGTCGCTGAGCTTGAGTCGTTAGGCGCATGAGAACGCCGTCCGCCAATGATCGCTTTGAAGATTGCCTGTATCGTCGCCGTCATCGCACTCGTTGCCTTCCTCGTCTGGCGTTTTTCTCGTCCATAGCGCCACTGGGTTGGGTCGGGCCACACGTATGAGACCTTTCCGCTCTATCTTCGGCGACCAACCAACGTGGACACGCCCACCAACCGCAAGCGTTACTCGCGTCTTGCTGTGGTGTCGCACGAGTTCACCCACCGCTACCCTGACGGCCGCCCCGAGCCCGAATACAACAAGACGCTCGAAGATTTCGACGTTGCGATTACTTCGGCGTTCGACTCACCACCTCGCGGCGTGCCCATTCTCGTCGAGACATTTGGCGGCTTTCGTCATTACTACTTCTGCGTCGCTCCCGACGCCGATGTTGCCGCCATCATTCAGCCCATTACCCAGACATATCCCGCTGAGAAGCTTACTTGGGAGTATCGCACCACGCCCGGCTGGGATTTCTTGGCCGGATATGCCGAGCGGTATTCGACTGCCATTTCCCCGCCGGTTTCCTTTCAGCCATGAGCACTATGCCGAGTCAGCCAAATGCGTCGCTCCCATGAACGAAAGCCGCTCCAAACACATTTCTAGCCGCGTCCCCGGACAGTTCAGCGGTGTCCCCGGACGGCTCGGAGGAGCCCATTTTCCGCCAGTTTACTCTATAGCCACGTCCAGCGGCCTCCTTTTCCACGTCACCACCCAGCGCAAAAGCCGCCAATCCATCGTGCGAGGCCAAACCGCCGAGTAAAGCATTTACGGAGTTTGGAATTGCGGCGAAGTGGAGCATCGGAAAGCCGAGAGTGGGAGTTGAAACCATGCGCTGCAAAATGCCAAGGCCCGGGGGTGCAGACTTCGCAATCCGGTTGCCAGTTCGGCAAGCCGCAGCTTGCCATAGTGAGCGACGAGAATCTGCCAATTCCGCCACCGGCCATATTCCAGCACCCGCTTCGCCAGCCATGCCGCGTGACGCTCAGGATCAATCCCGGAGCGGTCCACATCCCAAAACAGATGATCCGAGAGGGTGGTCATGCCTTGAATCTATGCTTCGCGATGACTGAAGGAAAGAACGAAGACGGCGGATGCGGCGCAAGCGATCTGCCGTCACGCTTGCGCGGTAGGCGAACCGCCACTACAAGCCGGCTGTGGAACCAATCCGCTATTTCAACCGCCACACGGGAACCCTTGAGACCGAACAGGTTTACGGGGAGGGCTTTCTGCGTTGGGCGTATGGAAATCCATTAGGGAAGATCGCGCTAAATGCCTTCGTGAAACGCCCGATTTTCTCGAAATGGTATGGTCGGCGGATGAACACGCCGCAGTCTGCCGCGCGGGTGGCGCCATTCATCGCGGAGTATGGGCTGGACCCGGCGGAGTTCGCGGACGCGCCGGGGTCTTACCGGAGTTTCAACGAGTTTTTCTTCCGCAAGCTGAAGTCGGAGGCGCGGCCAATCGATGCGGATGAAGCCAACGTCGTTTTCCCGGCGGATGGGCGGCATTTGGGATTTCAGGATGCTGCGGAAATCGAGGGCGTGTTCGTGAAGGGGCAGAAATTCGACCTGACTGCGCTACTGGGTGATGCCAAACTTGCTGAGGATTATAGGGATGGCGCCTTGGTGCTTTCGCGGCTCTGCCCGGTGGATTACCATCGTTTTCATTTCCCTGTGGCGGGGATTGCGGGCGAGACGCGCTTGATCGGGGAGCCGCTTTTTTCTGTGAATCCCATCGCCCTGCGCCAGCGGCTGGCGTATCTCTGGACGAACAAACGCACGGTGATGAAGCTGAAAACCGAACGCTTCGGCACGGTGATTTGCATGGAAATCGGCGCGACCTGTGTGGGCACGATTCAGCAAACTTACACGCCTGATCAACCCGTCGCGAAGGGTGAGGAAAAAGGGTTCTTCGGCTTCGGAGGTTCTTCGACTATCACACTTTTCGAGGCGGGAACCATCCGGCTGGATGCGGATTTGCTGGAGAGTTCCGCCAATCAAATCGAGCTCTACGCCCGCATGGGCAGCCGCATGGGCCGCTTCGCTTAATAACATCTAATCCATAACATTTTCATCTGATGCAAATCCACCTCAACACCCTCGAAGAACGTGCGAAGGAAGCGCTCAAGCCCGCATTGGAAGGCCAGCTATCGCCAGCCGAGCGGATCGCGCTCTATAAGCAGTTTTTAAAAATCGAGGAGGATCACATTTTGATCCAGCATCGCGAAGGCGCGGGTGGACTGGAAGTCGCACGCGCCCGTGCGGCGCTTATCGACACGGTGATCATCTCGATTTTCACGGCCTCGCTCAACGCCCGCAAAGGTCAGGTGCTCCCCATCGCATTGGTGGCCACTGGCGGCTACGGACGCAGCACGCTCAATCCGCGGTCGGATGTGGACATCCTATTTCTCCTGCCCCGGGCTTCCACCAAACTGCCGTTGCCATTGCAGGAGCTCGTGCAGGACGTGCTCTATCTGTTATGGGACGTCGGCTTCAAGGTGGGCCACGCCTGCCGGTCGGTCCCGGAGTGCGTCGAGCAGGCGCGGGCGGATCAGGAAAATAAAACCTCGCTAATGGATGCCCGCCGGATCGTGGGCGCGGAACCGCTTTTCAGCCAATTCCAAGCTCGCTTCGCCAAGGAGTGCATCACCAGGGGACAGGCCGCTTTTTTTGAACTCCGCAGTCTGGATCTACGGACCCGCCACACGAAATACTCGCGCACCGTTTTCCTCCAAGAGCCGAACGTCAAGGAAGGCTGCGGCGGGATGCGCGACTATCAGAACATTCAATGGGTCGCCCTGGTTAAACACGGCAGCAAGGATCTAGCAGATCTGGTGGAGGCGAAATTGCTAACACCTGACGGCCATCGCGAACTTGAGGAGGCCTATGATTTCCTCCACCGCGTCCGCAACGAGCTTCACTACCACGCGCACAAAGCCACCGACCAGCTCACCCTCCAGTTGCAGGGCATCGTTGCCACCGCCTTCGCCTACCCGCAGAAGAGCATCCTCCGCCGCACCGAGGCTTTCATGCGGGACTACTATCGGCACACCCGCAACATCTATCAGCACACCGGCTCGTTGATGGAAATTTTCCAGATCGAGGAGGAAAATTCGGCCGACACCGGACTCCGGTCCTTCCTCACATTTCGTAGAAAAACGCGGGAGGAGTTCGACGGCTTCATCGCGCGTGAGGGCCGGATTTATGCCACAAACCCAGAGATTTTCAAAGAGGATCCCAACCGGATGATGCGCCTGTTTCAGCATTGCCAAGTCCGTGGCTTGCGCCTCAGCCCACCGCTTCGCAAGCTGGTGAAAGCGCATTGGCCAGATATCGACCGCCAGTTCCGCTACTCGAAGGCGAACCGCCAGACCTTCCAAGCGATTCTCGAACGCAAAGGCGACGTCGCCAGCATCCTCCGCCAGATGCACCGGGTCGGCTTCCTCGGCCTCTATCTGCCGGAATTCGGTGCCCTCGACTGTCTCGTCCAGCATGAGTTTTTTCACCGCTACACCGCCGATGAGCACACGCTGCGCTGCGTCGAGCAGTTGGACCAACTCATCGCCGAGACCAATCCCCGGCGCGAGGTCTATCGACGGCTGTTTCTCGAAATCCAGGACGCCTACGCCCTCTATCTCGCCGTCATTCTCCACGACACCGGTCGCGCCGAGAATGTCCGAGAACACATCGACGGCTCTGCCATGCTCGCTTCACGCCTGTGCAGTCGCCTCCAAATCCAAGGTGCCCGGCGCACGTTGATCATGTATTTGGTCGATCACCACTTGGCCTTTTGGCGCACCGCGACGACCCGCAATCTCGACGACCCGGAAGTCATCGCCGATTTCGCGAAAATCGTCAAAACCCCGTCCAATCTCGACGCGCTCTTCCTTTTCACCTTCGCCGATTCCAACGCCACTTCAGCCGAGGGCTGGACCGGCTGGAAGGAAAGCCTGATGCTCCAACTCCATTCCGCCACCCGCGCTTTTCTCGAAGGCGGACGGGAAAAATACACCCGCAAGCTGGATGCCGACCGCCTCGCCCTGCGCACCGAAGTCATCAGTATCATGCGCGAGGACTACCATCCGGACGTGAAACAGCACTTCGAGCGGATGCCCGCCGCAGCGTTCTATTTTCGCCAAGCCGCCCATATCGTCACCCAAGTTCGTACCGTCCGCCATTTCCTCCAACGCGAGGCCGAGAGCGCCGATCCTTTCGCGTCCTGCATCAAGTGGATCGATCACACCGACAAAGGCTATACCGAACTTGTCCTCGCCACCCGCGACAAGCCGCTGCTGCTAGAGAAAATCTGCTGCGCCCTCGCCTCTGAGCAAATCAACATTCTATCCGCAGACCTCTTCACCCGTAACGACGGCATTGTCGTTAACATCTTCCGGGTGTGCACCACTAACTTCGAGCCAGTATCCGCCCCCGCCACCCGCAAGCGTTATCTCGAAACCTTCGAAGCCATCCTCGCCGCCGAAAATTACGAACCGGAGAAATTTCTGCGCCGCAAAGTCAATTTCCTCAAACCCCGCTCGGATCACGGCATCACTGTCCCGGTCCGCGCCTACGTCAGCAACCATCTCCACCCCACCTGCACCACGGTGGAAATTCAAGCCCTCGACCGCATCGGCCTGCTGCATGATCTTTTCAATGCTATCAATCAGAACGGCTTCAATACCGCCCACGCCCGCATCAGCACCGAGAAAGGCGTCGCCATCGACACCCTTTACATCACCACTGCGGACGGGGGGAAAATCGAGGAACCCGAACTTCTTAAAATGCTAGAACAACAGTTCACCAAACTCATTTCCCGCAGCGACACCTCGGATTGAAAGTAACCGGATGCGCGAAATCGCTTGGCCAATTACTTAACTTTTCAGAAGGATTGACGAGCCGCCGTTTTCTTAGTAGGTTCCGCGCTAATCCAAATGGCCATTGAATCCGTTACATTCCTGTGTCCGGCTTGCAGAATCAAGCTGACCGTCCCGGTTACGCTCGCCGGTGTTGTGGGCCCGTGTCCATCTTGTAGCACCTTGATTCAGGCACCTTATCCGCCGCAAACCCCGATCGCCCCGCCGCCGCCCGTGTATGTCCAGCCGAGTTATCCGGCAGCTACAACTTCGGCCCCTGCGGTGTCACCTCTCGCCCAGCAAGCTCCGACCTATCAAGCTCCCGTGCAGCAAGCGCCTGCCTATCAAGCGCCTGCTTATTCCCCTCCGTCCCCGCAGCCTGAGGCATACGCCCCTCCAGCTTATCAGCCGGCACCCATTCCAGCGCCGCCCGCAACCACGCCGCTCTATCAGTCCCCTGCCGAGGCTCCGGTGCGGACCGAACCGACGACGCCAGTTTCCCCCACCGTCCTACGTCCCGAACCCCGTCAATTGCCGAACCGTGCCAGCCAAGGGGAACCCGTCGCCAAGCACGTTGCGGAAACGAAAATCTCTCATGGCGGGCCAAATCCGTTGCCTAGGCACCCCCGCCACGGAAACCGCTTCATCCGGTTTGTGCTGCCTTTGCTCTTCATGATTTCCATCGCGGCAATCGTCTTCGGCGTGATGACTTTTCTCAAAAATCAGAACAAGGGACCAACCAACGGCGGATCGATTAAATCCCCCACCCCGATAAAAATCCTCCCTGATGACAATTTTCCGCAACGCAACACCGGCAAACCGGATGATAAAAACTCCCAGTCCATGCCAGTTCCGCCAGCGGAGAAACCGTCGATCTTGGAACCACCGCCAGAGCTTCCCAATGGGATCGAACAACAATCCCCTGACGAAGCCGCCATGGAAGTGTTGGAGAAATTCCTTGCCGCAAAGACGCTGGCCGAGCGCCTGCCGCTAATCGAAAGCCACACGCCGGAAGCGGATCTCGCGAAATCCTGCCTCGCTGGTCCACTACCTCCGACCATCAAGATCGAAAACTACTCGCGGGAGACCAATACCGTAGAGCAAGTCGTCGATATCTATCACAACGTGAATTTCGATGCGGGCAACAACCGAACCAATCCTCACACCATTCTCGTTAGGACGCGAGGCACGGGACAACCCAAAATCGTGGTGGATCCATTTCTTGATTCCTACGGCGGGCGACTGGCGGCCTATGCAAAAAAGCCATCGGATAAAGCGGGGATTTTCCAAGTCATCATCAATCCGGTCGCCGCATGTTACGACGAGCGGGTTCCAAACCGCGAAAAAAAGCTAACCTTGAAACTGCTGCCTCAGGACAATGCCAAAGAAATCGCCTTAGCCTGCTTCGGTCGGCAATCCAAAATCGGCCTGATGTTGGAAGATGGCACTTACAGCTTGAGATACGGCAAAGCCAAGGCCTGTACCGTAATGCTCCGCTGGAACACCGAGGACAAGCCAAGCATGCCTTATCTTGAAGCGATCGATCTCAAGACTTTGGATTGGAATCCTTAATCATCGCCCCACCACTACGGGTCCGCCCCGCCTCGTTGAGGGCGCGCCAGCCCCCGCGCAGCACCGAAACCTCGGCTCCGAGTTGTAGCGCCCGAATTCGCTCGGCGACCTGACGACTTAGACCGCAGTTCTCATCCCCGCAATAGACGATGACGCGCGGCGATTCCAAGATTCGCGCGGCGATGTCGGCCTCGAAGGTTTGCATGTTTTCGCTCGCATCCAGATTCCACAAGGCCGAGTCCGGCACCCCGCTTTCCTCCCATTCCTTGCGATGACGGGCGTCCACCCACAAAACCTTGGTGGCGGGTGAAAGCTGTTGGAGACAAATTTCGTCCGGTTTCAAGCTGGCGGGATCACAAACAAACAGGCGCACGGGTGGCCCCTTGAGCCAATAGGTGGTGCCTGCAGCGCCGAGGGAAATTGCGAGAATCGCGACCAGTTCGCTGATGCCCTTGATCATGGCTTGCTGGGAGTTGCCGAGGGGGTAGGTCGGGGGATCACCGCGAAAGCCTGCTGGACCCGGTATCTTACTATTTCACAATCCGTCTGAATCCGGATGACGCTGATACTCGGCACATCCATGATCTTCGGCGTAACCACCAGATCGTATTTTTTTCCTTCCTCTAACGTCTTTAGTTCACAGGAAAACGCCTCCGAAGAGGACTTCACATCGACCACATGGATCGGCTTGCCTTCCGCCATGCGGATCTGAACCGTCTTAGGTTCCGCCTTGCCGCCGAGCTCCCACTTCAGGGTCTTTGGCTCCATGCCGACGATCACCGGAATGTGAACTCGGACGGTAATCTGCATGGAGGGATGGTCAGGTTTGTCGTTGTCGATATACAAAGCCACAACCTTATCGACGGATCCCGAGAAATTCCCCACTTCAAAGGAGGTCCGAATCACTCCGGACTCACCCGGCGCGTAGGTGAGCTTGCCTTCGGAAATCTGCACCTTTATGCAAGAGCACGTCGGATCGGCCTTGGCAATGGTCACGGGTTTATCGCCCTTGTTTGTGAAGTTGAAATCCGCCGTCACGGAGGTCGCGTCAGAGGCCGCGTTGACTTCATTGATCAACTCAGCGAACTCCAAGCCAGCCGCTTGGACCAGTCCCGCGAGCACCAACCACATGCCGATTGCAAATTTCATGCGTCTATTATGAGCCGGGATTACCTTTGGGCGCAAGGGCAACCGTAATGATCAACCAACCGCCCCGCCACGCAGGACCGACCACGTTGAGCGGACGGTTGCCCTCCAAGCGGGCGTCCGTTTTTAAAACCTTCTTCCGGTCCAGCCAGAGCTCCAAATTCAATCCCGTCGCTAGTTTCGTCGGCCGACTGCGGGCCTCGAAGCGGACCAGCACCAGATCCGACGGTCGCAGCGGCTGAGCCCAACTTTCATAGCTCCGCAGCAAGGGTTGCACGTCCTGCCCGAGCATCCGATAATGTTTGAATCGGAACTGCTCCGGCCCGCCACGCAAGCGCTTCAAATCTTCCAAGCCGACTTCGGAGGATTTGGGGCCGGCCACCTTGGGATCGCCATTGGTCGCATAATAGACCGTGACGCTCACCCGACCAATGGTCGCCCGGCCCGGATCGTCCTGGGCCAGCGCAATTTGGGAAACTGCGATTGCCAGCGCGATCACGCCCGATCTGAGCCATTCGCGGCAGTTCATCATGGTCCTATTTCGATTGCCGGTGAGGTTTCGCGCTCCGCCGTAGAGTCGATGTCACGCTCTACCGCTATGGCTGCGGTAGCTGAAAAATCGGTCGTATCAGGGATGGCGGCCACACCGTTAAGGACGATCACGGTTGCCGAAGCATCCTTGCTGGAATACCACTTGGCTTCCACCCCGGTCTCCGGTGTGTAAACATCCGGCTCCACGGGAATCGCCTTGGGTGCACCAGCCACGTTGTATTCCGGCGGGGATTGGGAATTTTTTCCGACCCAAAACGCCATCGCCATACCCGCGCAACCTACTAGCGGCATCAGCCAAGAATACCATGAATTGCGCGGTTTCCGAACAACCTCGCTTCTTACCGGTTGTTCGCAGATCGCCTGCAACACCCGGCTGTTAAAAAAATCTGGAAACGGTGGCTCCTCGCTGGCCGGAATTGTGGCGATTAGCATTGTCCGCAAATGTCGGATGTCATCGCGAGCGGCGATTTGATCCGGCTCGGTGACCGCCCACGCCTCAACCGCAGCGAGATTTTCACCACTCAGTTCGTCATCCAGCCACAGGGCCAGCGTTGCTTCATCGGGCTTCATATTCATCTTTTAGCAAGGCTTGGAGTTTTTGGCGCGCATAAAATAGGCGACTCATCACGGTACCCATGGTGCTCGACATCGCATCGGCTATTTCCTTATAGGAGAGACCTTGAACGTCCTTTAAAATAACGACTTCCCGATGCTCGGCAGAGAGCTTGCCGAGGGCGATCTGGATTTTCATTCGCAGCTCGCCATTGACCATCGAGGCATCCGGCGATTCGCCGCCGGAGGGGGTGGTGAACGAGGCGGAATCGATCCGTTCCCGCTCGAAAATCTCATCATTCAGCTCACCGGCGCTTTCGATTTTCCGTTTCCGCGCCCAATCGTAAACGACGTTGTGGGCGATCCGATAGAGCCAGGTGGAATACCGGGCCTTGGCCTCGAATTTCGGCAACGCGTGCCACGCCTTGATGAAGACCTCCTGTGAGAGGTCCCAGGCGTCAGCTTCCTGATGGATCATGTTGCGGATCATGGCGAATATCCTTCCACGGTGCCGGGTGACCAACGCGTCATAGGCACGGGTGTCGCCCTGTTGCGCGAGGGCGACAAGTCGGAAATCATCGTCCGGATCATTCATCGTGGCATCCAGATCGATGGGACCGACAGGCCCCAGCGCGGTGTTGGACGGTTCGCCACTGGAATTATTCATCGTTCTGGAAAAAAAATCGGCGGTCAGACAAGCACGTGACCCGGTGGCACCTTGGTCGCCCGCAGCCCGCCGTGCAACCCGGAATCTCAGGAATGCCCCCGACTTTCGGATCAATCCTCCTCGAACTTGCGATTGATGAGGTCTTCGATGGCGGCCAGCGCGGCGTCAGCATCAGGCCCCTCCACGCTCACGGAAATGATCGAACCATTGCCAGCGGCCAGCATCATCAGTCCCATGATGCTCTTGCCATCGACTTCCTCGCCGTCCTTTTCAACAAAGATGTCCGACTCGAAGCGATTGGCTGTTTTGACGAATTGCGCTGCGGGGCGGGCATGGATGCCGAGCTTGTTGAGGATGGTGAAGTCTTTTTTAGGCATGAGGATCGGCTTGCGCCGGGCTTTGTTTACAAATTCTGGCGGATTGCTCCAAGGTAAAAGTTTTCCTAACACCGTTCAAGGAGCCACGCCGATGCGGGAGAGGCGGATAACGAACAGGGGGGCATCCTCATCATGGCGCTGCAGCGGGATGGCCGCCTCGCGTGGGCCTGCAAAGGGCGGCGTGAAGGTCACTTCAAAGGGAGTGGCGGCACCGGTAGCGAGCAACGATTTCTCAGGGCGGCACTCGAGTCTGACTGGCGTTTTCCAAGATGAAATAGGCTCAACGAGCCTCGTAGAACGCATCCTTTAAACAGAAAAAACCGACACGTTTTCACGAGTCGGTTTTTCCAAATTTGTCTGAATTACCGGGTTATGGCAATAGGCTGATGGCGCGGGACTGCTTGATCGCGTTGTTGATCTTGCGGTGCAGCTTGGCGGAAACTCCGGTGACACGGCGCGGCAGGATTTTCCCGGTTTCAGTCGTGAACTTCGTGAGCAGCTCAGGATTGGTGGCGACAACTTGATCCGCAGGGATGTCGTGACGGCGGCGCGTCATCTTGCGGTTCGCCTTGCGGAAATTGATGCGGCGTTGGATGGTTTTAGGCTCGGACATGGGAAGCTGGTGTTAGCGGAGTTCGCGGTGAAGGGTGCGGCGCTTGAGGAAGTGATTGAATTTCACTTTCTCCAGACGGCCTGGGGTGCGGAGGCTCTTCTTGTTACGGGTGGTGACATAACGTGAAGTCGGCTTGCCCTCGGCTTTCGCTTCGGTGCATTCTAGAATGATAATCTCGCGTGGCATGACTTTGGGGGCGGGAGAATGCTTTAATCGTCGTCTTCGTCAAGCGAAACTGTTTCAGATTCTTCTTCCTCGACATATTTTCCGCCGCTGAAGCCAACTTCATTGGACGGACGGAAGCGCCGGTTGCCATATTCCTTCTCCCATTGAGCCTGACACTCGACGGTTAGACGAGCGAAGGGAATGGCCTCAAGCCGGGCCTGCGGAATCTTGCGGGCGGATATTTCACAGATTCCATAAGAACTCGCTTGGATTCGGCGGAGGGCCTGTTCGATTTCATAAATCGCGTCCTGTTCCTTCGCGAGCATGGAGAGGGCGAAATCGCGGTCATAGGCATCGCTGCCGGCATCACCCTGATGCTGGCCGCTGCCAGACGCTTCGGAACCTTCCGGCGCATTGCGGATGGTATCGCGGGCCATGCCGGAAACCGCATCGACAAGCTCGTCGCGAAGATCCAGCAAACGCTGGCGTTGCTTCTGGACGAAGGCTGGGCTGTGGCTGCCGTTGCTGCCCGCTGGGACGACCTCGCCACTGTGGCTGACCGGAGCCTTGGGCGGCACGAAGGGCGGCTTGATCGGCGCTGGCGGTGCGGGGAAATCGACTACGGATGAGCGATGATTCTTGGTGACCGGAGCCTTTTTCGCGGGAGCGGCAGGTTTCGCTTGGACTTCGACTTTCACCTGCACGGCAGGTTTCGGCTGGGCTTCGGCTTTCACCGGAGCGACCACGGCAACGACTGGGGGGGCTTTTATCGGTGGCGCAGTCTTCAAGACGGGCGCGGCGGGAGGGGGAACTTTTTTGACTGGCTTCTCAGCAATCGCCTTCTTAATCGGCGGAGTTTTCTTTGCCGGTGCTTTTGCCGGTGCTTTTGCGGGAGCTTTTGCTGGGGCTTTTGCCGGTGCTTTTGCCGGTGCTTTTACGGGAGCTTTTGCCGGTGCTTTAACGGGAGCTTTTGCCGGAGCTTTTGCAGGAGATTTAGCGGGTGTCTTCTTCGCCGGGGCTGGTTTCTTCGCTAGGGTCGCCTTTTTCACCACTTTCGCAGCGGGCTTCTTCACCGCCGGGGCGGGCTTTGAGGGCTTGACGGCGGGCTTCGTTTTCCCTTTTGAGGGAGCAGGTTTTGAGGTAGTGTTCTTCGCAGCCATGGCGTAGAGATGATGATGCGGGTGATGAAATCTATTCCCGCCCGACCCGCAATAAAATCGCGAGAGCGTGAAGAGCGCGGTGGGTTAGCCCGTGATTCTCAGTCCATCAAGCGGAAAGTTCACGTTAGGCAAAATAAGTGATTCTTCAGGTTTTGGGCAGGAGACTTGAAATGCCCCTTCGGTTCCGTAGAATGCGGCCCCACCATGCAGCTCAGCGCCATCGTCGAAGCTTTCCTCATCGCCTCCCAAAATCCTCTATCACCGGAGGAAATTGCTCGGCTAGTCCGCGCCCGCGTCGCCGAGGCGGAGGATGTGAAAATCCGCGAAACGGACGAAGGCAAGGAATCCCCTGCCCTGCCGGAATGGTTGCTGGCACTGGCCGCGACCTCCTCGGAAGCGGTCATCGCAGCGATTGCCGAGCTGAATCTAACTTATCAGGATGGCCGCCGCGCGTTCACCCTGATCGAACGTCCGACGGGCTGGAAACTCTACACCCGGACGGAATACGGCGAATTCGTCCGCCAGCTTTTCCCCGGTCGCAAACCCGAGCGGATGAGCGGTCCGGCGATGGAAACGCTGGCCATCATCGCCTATCGCCAGCCCATCACCAAGGCCGCCATCGAGGCGGTCCGGGGCGTGTCCTGCGATGGCATGATCCAAAAACTCCTCGACCGCGACCTGATTCGCATCGGTGGCCGGGCCGAACTGCCAGGCCGTCCGCTGCTCTATGAAACGACCGATCTGTTCTTCGAGCACTTCGGTATCCGCTCGATCGACGATCTGCCGAATGCCACGGAACTCCGCAAGGTGAAGTTGCCTGAGGCCAAGGAGGCTCCCACCCCGACCAGCGATTCCGAGCAACAACTCGCCCTCGGCCCCATCGGCATCCCGCCTGCCGCAGCGGGCGACGAATCCTCGAGCGAATCCTAATTTTCCCACCACCGTGAATCTCGACGACATCCGCAACCAGATCGACACCATTGACCGTGATCTGCTAGATCTACTCTCCCGCCGTGCCGAGCTGGTGCATGAAGTGGGCCTGGTAAAAAAACGCGATGGCCTGCAAATCTACGCCCCCGAGCGCGAGGAAGCACTGTTGCGCCGCCTGATAGAAATGAACCAGGGTCGCCTGCCGGAAAAATCCATCCGCGCGATCTATCGGGAAATCATGTCCGCCGCACTGGCATTGGAGGACGATCTAACCATCGCTTACCTCGGACCGGAAGGGACATGGACGCATCAGGCGGCGATCAAAAAATTCGGCCACTCGGTGAACTACTCGCCGCAGCCGAATTTCTCCGATGTCTTCGATCAGGTCGCCCGCCGTGCCGCGAACTACGGTGTCGTGCCGATTGAAAACTCCACCGAAGGCGCGGTTTCCCACACGTTAGATCTCTTCGTGGACTCGCCTTTGCACATTTGCGCGCAAATTTTACTCCGCATCGAGAACGGGCTGATGGCCACGATCCCACGCGAAAAAATCAAGACGCTCTACTCGCATCCGCAGGTTTTCGGGCAATGCCGGGCGTGGATTTTGAGAAATTTCCCGGACGCCGATCTGGTCGAGGTTTCCTCCACCACCAAGGCCGCGCAAATCGCCAGAGATCAAGCGGACCATGGAGCAGCCGCCCTCGGTGGCCCTCTAGCTGCGGAAATGTATGGACTGACACTGATCGAGGAGTCCATCCAAGATCGTGCGACCAACACCACGCGCTTTCTCGTCATCGGCGAGAAACCCTGCCCGCCGACCGGCAATGACCGGACTTCCATCTTGTTCGCCATCCACGACCGCCCCGGCTCGCTAGTCAAGGCGCTGCAAGCCTTCGATCAATTTCACATCAATATGTCAAAAATCGAGTCCCGCCCGTCCAAGCGCAAGGACTGGGAATACATTTTCTACGTCGATCTGGCAGGCCACTGCAACGACACCAAAGTCTCCGAGGCCTTGGAGGAGCTCGGAAACCATTGCTCGCTGGTGAAATTGCTCGGTTCGTATCCGGATGCTGGCGAGTGACTTGCGATTTCAGACCGGAAATTCCTCGGGGAATCGGGCTTCTCGCAGGAATAAGAAATTTCGCTGCAATGGAAGCTGGCATAAATCTTGCAGGGCTGCGTAAAACCTCCCCGCATGAATGGAACAGTGGAATTGATCATCGATGGCAAGCCTCTCACGCTGCCGACAGTTGTAGGAACCGAAAACGAAGTGGGGATCGACGTTGGCGCGCTCCGTGCGAAAACCGGCTGCATCACGTTGGACCCCGGCTATGGCAATACCGGGGCCTGCAAGAGCGCGATCACTTTTATCGACGGGGAAAAAGGCATCCTCCAATACCGCGGTTACGACATCGCCGAACTCGCGCTGAAAAGCACTTTCATTGAGACCGCCTACCTGCTCATCTACGGCGAACTGCCCACCGCCACGGAACTCGCCGCCTTTTCCGCGCTTCTCACGGAAAACCAGATGCTCCATCAGGACATGCAACATCACTTCGGCGCGTTTCCACCAAAGGCCCATCCGATGTCGATTCTCTCCGCGATGATCCATGCATCCTCGGCCTACCCAAGCATGAAGACGCGTTACAAGACACTCAAAGAAGCGTTCCCAGTCCATGCCGCGCGACTCATTTCCCAGACCCGCACCATCGCCACTTGTTCCTACCGCAAAGCCGCCGGACTGCCTCCAAGCTATCCGAAAACCAATCTGAAATTTACCGAGAATTTCCTGCACATGATGTTCTCGCTGCCCGGCGAAGACTACGAGTTGAAGCCGGAAGTCGTCCGTGCGCTCGATCTGATTTTCCTCCTTCATGCCGACCACGAACAAAATTGCTCGACCTCCACCGTCCGCATGGTCGCCTCCAGCCAAGCCAATGTTTTCGCCTCCGCCTCCGCCGGGGTTTGTGCTCTGTGGGGTCCGCTCCATGGCGGCGCGAACCAGGCAGTGCTTGAGATGTTAGAGGAAATCCACAAGGACGGCGACGACGGTTCCAAGTTCCTCGATCAAGTCAAAAACAAGGTCGGCAACCGCCGCCTGATGGGCTTCGGCCACCGCGTTTACAAGAGTTTCGATCCTCGCGCCGTGATCATCAAGGAACAGTGCGACAAAGTGCTCGCCCAGCTCCATGTCGCGGATCCGCTGCTGGACATCGCCAAGAAACTCGAGGAAGTCGCGCTCCACGACGAATACTTCGTTTCACGCAAACTCTATCCGAATGTCGATTTCTACAGTGGCATCATCATGCGCGCCATCGGCATCCCGATGAATATGTTCACCGTGCTCTTCGCCATCGGCCGGATGCCCGGCTGGGTCGCGAACTACAAGGAAGTCATGGACGATGCGGACAGCCGCATTTCCCGCCCACGCCAGATTTACACCGGCAAGACATTGCGCGCCTACCAGCCCATCGCTGAACGGGTTTGAAGAAAACCCACATTTCGCAACCATTCGCCATGCTTCCCACCGAACGCATCTGGCTGAATATCCTGCGGCTCGGCCTGCTTGTCAGCGCCTGCGGCTGGGGGATTTCCTTTTTCTTCACCTTCGCTCCTTGGCAAGCTGTGACAAATCAGCTCCATGAGATGGGAGCGAATGAAATCGCCTACGATCCGCTGATAGACTATTGGCTGCGCATGGCTTCCTGCACATTCGGATGCATTGGCATCGCTTCCGCGCTGGCCTGTTTTCGACCGCTGAATTTCTTAGGATTGGTCAAATTGCTAGGGCCATTTCATTTCATCGTCGGCACCACCCTCGCGATTGCCGCGTATCGCAATCGCCTCACGCCGGACCTGCATCCGACTTTCATTCCGGATATCACGTTCTGCTTTCTGGCCGCGTTCCTGATCCAAATCCCACTCGCCCGTGAGTGGTGGATGAGGAAATCCACGAAATGGAATGACTGAAATAGTTGACATCTGCTCAAATGATGTTCAGATGAACCCGTTATGATTCCGCCCATTATTGCTCTGGAGCCGCGCAGGGAAAAACAAATGTCCGCGCGGAGTCGCAAGGAAAAGGGCGCTCACTACACTCCCGAAGGACTCGCGGATTTTGTGGCGGATCAAGTCGCGGAACAACTCCCTGCCGGAAAAAAACTCCGCATTCTCGATCCCGCTGTCGGCGATGGAGTTCTGTTGCATGCGCTCTCCGGCAAGCTGGGAACCAAGCACCAGTTTGATGGATTCGATATCGACGCACCGGCACTTGAACAGGCGGATATATTGTTAGGAAAGAGCATCTCCAAGCATTCCTACGCTCTCATTCACTCGGACTTCCTCGCGCGATTTGGCGGCAATGCCGATGATCTTTTTCAAACGACGCCAGTTCCAGAATACGATGCGGCGATCAGCAATCCGCCTTACGTCCGGACCCAAGTGCTCGGAGCCGCCTCTGCGCAGCGGCTCGCTTCGGTGTTCAACCATACCGGGCGTATCGATCTCTATTTTGCCTTTCTCGCCTGTATTTCCCTATCGCTGAAACCCGGTGGAATCGCCGGTGTTATCGTTTCCAATCGCTTCATGACCACCAAAGCCGGTGCCAATGTCCGCGCCGGGCTGCTTCGGGATTTCGACATTCTTCATGTATGGGATTTCGGCGACACGAAACTCTTCGAGGCCGCAGTGCTTCCGGTGGTGCTCATCCTGCGCAAGAAAACCCAAGTCGGCATTCCGACGGATCTGCCGAAATTCAGCACGATCTACACCACCTCCTTCCCGCCTGAATCGAAAGCTGAAAGCATCTTCGACGCGCTCAAGCTCCAAGGTCCGGTGGAGGTAGGTGGGGTAACTTATTTGGTCCAGCACGGCAGTTTAGAAACTCAGAGAGCCGATGAAGTATGGCGGCTAGCGAGTGTGGAGAACGATGCTTGGTTGGAAATAGTCAGACAGCACACATTTCGGACATTCGGAGAGATCGGAAAAATCCGAGTCGGTGTAAAAACCACCGCAGACAACGTGTTCATCGGCAACTGGAAAGACACTACTCTAGCAGATCGCCCAGAGCTACTCCGGCCATTGATTACCCATCACGTCGCATCGCGGTTTCGGGTGGATTTGTCCAAACGCGAACGGGAAATTCTCTACACTCACGAAATCCGCGAAGGCAAACGTCAGGCCATTGAAATTGACCGCCATCCGATCACCCTGCGTTACCTGGAAGCCCATCGAGCCCAACTCGAAGGAAGACGCTACGTGATCGAAGCTAACCGGCAATGGTTTGAAATCTGGGTGCCCCAAAACCCGGCCTCCTGGGATCAGCCGAAGCTCATCTTCACCGACATTTCCGAAAAGCCGACCTGCTGGATCGACCTTACCGGGGCCGTGGTCAACGGTGACTGTTATTGGATGATTCCCTCCCGTTCCGAAGATACGGATCTGCTATGGCTCGCACTCTCCGTGGGGAATTCCAAGTTCATCGAGTCCTTCTACGATCACAAGTTTAACAACAAGCTCTACGCCGGACGGCGGCGCTTCATGACCCAATACGTCGAGCAGTTCCCGATCCCCGATCCTACGGCATCTTCATCTATCAGGTTGATAGAATTGGCGAAAGAAATCCATCGCCGAAAGCCCTCCGAGGATACTTCTCAACTGGAAGCTGAATGCGAGCGACTAGTCGAAGATGCCTTCGGTGTTTTGATCGAAAAAATTTCGGGGTAGCGGAAGCTGATACTTGTTGTTGATCACAAGCCCGCCGAACTTCTCGAAGATGGTATAGAAATCCTTTCCGGTAACGACTACCAGTCCGGTGAGCGTTATCCGAGTCTCGGTCACTAACCCGCAAATCACCGCATAACGGACATCCTGATGCCGGACACGGACTCGGTCGATAGCGGGCAAATCCAAAAGTTCGTCGCTGTCCGGCGAGATTGCCCCGAGGTCGATGGTGGGAGATGTCTGGAGTTTCACCTCCAACAGTTGATGCCGAATGTCGGGAAACCTGCCATTGTCAGCATGATCGCTATAGCCCAAAGCGGCGGAAACCAAACCGTGCAAAAGCCCGCCGCGATTGCGTTCCTGAAGAATTCCGGGGTTCTCGAAACTCTTTCCAACTAATGATAATATTGTCGCGAATAACTCCTTGATAGAAAAGAGGGTGGCGGATTCCGGTTGATCTATCGGTGACTTTTTTGAAACAGCCGGATGCCCGTTGGAAATCACTTTGCTCAGATTGGAAGTATCTTTGCCGGAAGCTAGACGGACCTGAGTGAGATCCGAAATCCTCGCCTGAAATTTCCGCGTGAGTTTTCCGGTTCGATCCAACGGTGCGAGGTCCGCACCAGTCACCACACGAACCCGCTGGATAATTCCTTCGGCATTGGGACGGATCAACACGTAGCGCCGAGCCGGGGCAATCTCCGCATTCCATATCTGCAAATTGTCAGCAGTTTGGACATACGTATCGAAGTTCTGGCTAGGAAAGCGGGCTTGCTGTTTCATTTTCTGGAATGAATTCGGAACCGGATAACCCAATACGCGGCAGACTTCGCTTTTGGCGAGTTTCGACCTCGTTCTGAGTGCAACCGCCCCAAATTGATACCCAGCCATTTCAGTCTGCAACAACACTTCCAGCAAATCCGAGGGAATCCATAGATCGCTTCCGATCTCAACTGGATCATAAATGGAAAGTCCGCTGGCCGCGATCCTCCTGACGTATGCCTTCGCCCGTGCCAGATTTTTCACGAAATAGGGCCTTTCGTACTCCGGGGCGTCAGCAATTCAGCGGCAGACATTTCCATCGCGGTCGAGAGTTGCTGCAATGTCTCAAGTGTCACATTGCGCTCCTGTCGCTCCACCGAACCGATGTAGATGCGATGAAGCCCGCATCGGGCTGCGAATTCCTCTTGCGATAAGCCTTCTTTCCCACGGAAAGCCTTGATGTTGCCGGAAAGAACGTCCCTCAAATTAAGCATCTTCACCGCGCGACCCTATCGAAAATGATGTCTCCAAGGCGACAGCCTCTGAGTAGCATTTCAAAATAGTTCTTACAGAGTCGGTGAGGCGGTGGAGACAGAACCCCTCAAGATCGCCGCGGTCGGAAGCTCATCACGTAACGCAGCACGAACAACGGCAAGGCGGAGATTACCAGCGCCGCCGCCGCTGTTTTCAGCCCCGGATAAACGCGCGCCGCATTCCGGTCCAAGGCTGCTAGAGACTCGGCGACGACTTGCTCCTTCGGCACGTAGAACGACTTCTTCGCTGGCATCCCCGGAGAATCCGCAGAACGCTGCGAAACCTTGCCAAACTCCGTTCTAACCGGACCGGGACAAACGGCGAGAACCGGAATATGATGCTCGCGCAACTCGATTCGCAGCGCTTCGGAAAAGCTGCTCACATAAGCCTTGGTCGCCGCATACACCGCGAAATCCGGGATCGGCAGTATGCTCGCCAGTGAACTCACATTGATAATCGCCCCACCACCACGGCGAATCATTCCCGGAACTAACAAATGACTGAGATGCGTTAACGCCTCGATATTCACATGCAGCATTGACTGGAGTTTTTCCCAATCCGCAGAGGCGAATTCTCCGTAGTCGCCAAGGCCGGCGTTGTTGACTAACAAATCCGGCAAAAAGCCTCTGGCAGTCAGAGTTTTCGCCAGTTGATCGCGTTCCGTTGGCGAATTCAAATCCACGGCAAACACCGCGACGGCGACATGCGGGTAGCTGCCACGAATCCGGTCGGCTAACAGAAGCAACCGGGATTCGCGCCGCGCCACAAGCACGAGCTTGCCGACCCGTGGCGCGATTTGAAGTGAGAACTCCTCGCCAAGGCCGGATGAAGCACCGGTGACGAGGGCACAGGAAAATGATGATGTGTCTGGCATGACGCTGTCATACACCATGCCAAGCGCTTACGCCATCTGAGTTTCGCCGTTCGTGCCTTGAGTGACCATCACAATGCGGAGCGGCAGGCGAACGAGGATTTCGCCGTCGCAGCCGATGTCGATGGAGTAAATACCGGCTTGCTCGAAACGGAGACCCTGGAGATTCATCACGATGTTGCGGGTGAGGAACGGCACGTTTTTCGGAAGCTGAACTTCGAATTCGGGCTCGATCGGCATGTTGTTAGGATCGAGCGACTCGCCGTCCTCGTTGATGATGTTGATGGAGAGCTTGTGGCGTCCGGCATCTTCCGGCGTGAAGCAGAAGCGCATGGCGAGGGCGCAGGACGGATGCACCACTGGCACGGCGCGGGCCGCAAGGGTGTCGAAGGTTCCAGAAATGACGAGCTTGCCATTGTAGTCGGCTGCGAAGTCACAAAGCGTGGCGATTTGGATGTCCATGATGGATAGTTGGGATGAGTTCGAAAAAGTGCCTCATGATTTTCATGCGGCGGGCCACTTGTCTGAAGAGATCGCAGGCTGGCGTAAAGAGTAAAGCATCCAACAGCGGCAAGAGATTTCCCGGCCCGTTACGGCTGCCGATCCCCGCAGTCCCGCGACGAGTCGTCCGAAGCAATCGTTTGAGCGAACTTCCAGGCTGCCATTTCGTTGATTTCATAAGGATTTGGAATGGTGAAAATGGAGATTCTCCCAAGTTATTCACATTGAAGTCTGCAAACTGCTGCCGTCACATTCGTTAGGTTTAAATTTCAAGCCGCCCGCCAAGAAGAGGGTAGATCACCCACCGGAATCACGTGTGAATATCGTGCTAGCAAGTGCGAATAACTTCTTCACAACCTTTTAAGTCACTTATATTCAATTATCAAGCATACAATTTCGAATTAAAATCCACGGCGATCAGAAACTGCACCATAATTGGCATGTGCGATTCGGCTTGCCGCCAAATTCTGACTGCCCAGCACGGCTTCGTCACATAACGTCGCTTAAATAAACAAGGTGGCGCTGTTTTCCCAAGTTATTCACAGTCATCTGCGAACCGTTGATCCAGCGGGAAATATCATGAATATTTTGGCGGAGCAATTGCTTTTGACCACGTCATGCCCATGCCCTACACAGCGGGCCGTATCTCACAACGATCAAGATCATGTCCAAGGTTTCCACTATCATCTACACCAAGACCGACGAAGCCCCCGCGCTCGCGACCTACTCTTTCCTTCCCATCGTCCAGGCCTTTACCAAGCACTCGGGCATCACCGTGGAAACCCGCGACATCTCGCTCGCCGGCCGAATCATTTCCCAATTCCCAGACTTTCTAAGCGAGGATCAACGGCTTCCCGACGCCCTCGCCGAACTCGGCGCATGGACTCTCCAGCCCGAGGCGAACATCATCAAGCTCCCCAACGTCTCGGCCTCCGTCCCACAGCTCAAGGCCGCCGTTGCAGAACTCCAGTCGAAAGGTTATAAGCTCCCAAATTTTCCCGGCACCGCCGAGACCGACGCCCGCTACGCAAAAGTCATGGGCAGCGCCGTAAACCCAGTCCTCCGCGAAGGCAACTCAGACCGTCGCGCGCCGAAAGCCGTCAAGGACTACGCCAAAGCTCACCCGCACAGCATGGGAAAATGGTCCGCCGATTCCAAGACCACCGTCGGCTCCATGGACGGCCACGGCGATTTCTTCTCCAACGAAAAATCCGTCTGCGTCCCCGCCGCCACCGATGTGAAAATCGAGTTCGTCGGCGCGGACGGCAGCACCAAAGTCCTCAAGGAATCCACCCCGCTCAAGGCCGGTGAAATCCTCGACGCCACCTTCATGAGCAAGGCCGCGCTCGTCGATTTCCTCGGCCAGCAATTCGCCAAAGCAAAGGCCGACGGAATACTCCTTTCGCTCCACATGAAAGCCACCATGATGAAGGTCAGCGACCCGATCATCTTCGGCCACGCTGTCGAAGTCTTCTTCAAGGACCTCATCGCCAAGCACGCCGCCACTCTCCAGGAGCTCGGCGTCGATTTCCGCAATGGCTTCGGTGACTTGCTCGCGAAGTTAGAAAAACTCCCCGCCAATAAAAAGGCCGAGATCGAAGCCGACATCCAGCTCGCCTATCAGAACGGCCCCGCCCTCTCCATGGTGAATTCCGACAAAGGCATCACCAACCTCCACGTCCCCTCCGACGTCATTGTCGATGCCTCCATGCCCGCCATGATCCGTGCGGGTGGAAAGGTCTGGGACGCCGCTGGAGGAACCGGCGACACCTTGGCCGTCATCCCTGATTCCTGCTATGCTGGTATCTATCAAGCCACCATCGACTTCTGCAAAAAGAACGGTGCCCTCGATCCCAAGACCATGGGCTCAGTTCCCAACGTCGGCCTCATGGCCCAAGCCGCCGAGGAATACGGCTCGCATAACAAGACCTTCGAAATCCCAGCAACTGGCACCGTCAAAGTCACCGACTCCGCTGGAAACGTTCTCCTCTCCCACGTAGTCGGAGCCGGCGACATCTGGCGCGCTTGCCAAACCAAAGATGCCCCCATCCAAGACTGGGTGAAACTCGCCGTCAAACGCGCTCGCGCTTCCGGCGATCCCGCCGTCTTCTGGTTGGACAAATCACGCGCCCACGACGCCCAAATCATCGCCAAGGTCGAAACCTACCTCAAGGACCACGACACCACCGGCCTCGACCTCCGCATCCTCCCGCCTGCGGAAGCCTGCACCTTCTCGTTAGAACGCATCGTCAAGGGCCTCGACACCATCAGCGTCACCGGCAACGTCCTGCGCGATTACAACACCGACCTCTTCCCCATCCTCGAAGTCGGCACCTCCGCCAAGATGCTCTCCATCGTCCCCCTTATGAACGGCGGCGGCCTCTTCGAAACCGGCGCTGGTGGTTCCGCGCCGAAACACGTCGAGCAGTTCACTCAGGAAAACTACCTCCGCTGGGATTCCCTCGGCGAGTTCTTCGCCCTCGCCCCGTCCTTCGAGCAAATCAGCGAAGTCTTCAATCTGCCGAAAGCCAAAGTCCTCGCCGACACCCTCGACGCCGCCACTGGCAAGTTCCTCGAATTCGACCGCTCGCCCGGCCGCCAGCTCGGCACCATCGACAACCGCGGCTCCCACTTCTACCTCGCCCTCTACTGGGCCCAAGCCCTTGCCGCGCAAAACGATGACGCCGATCTCAAAGCCATCTTCACCCCCGTTGCCGCCGCACTAACAGTCAACGAGCAAATAATTGTCGGCGAGCTGTTAGCAGTCCAAGGCAAGCCCGTGGACATCGGCGGCTACTACCTCCCCGACGACGCCAAAGCCAACGCCGCCCTCCGCCCCAGCACGACCTTCAACGGCATCCTCTCCGCGATCTAAATCCCATTCACCTCACTCCTCCTTGAGTGGAAATCCTGTGGCTATGGCGTTGCGGAATTTGAACCAAGAGGGCCGGACTGAATGAAGAGCGGACTGAAGTCCACGACTGCATTTTCAGACGCTGGCTTCGCTGGTTTCTTGCTCGGGCTCAGGACGGGTGGCGACGAAATCGAGTTCCTCGGCCTCGGCTTTTTTCACGACGTTCACGAAGTCGCCCGGTTTCACGTCGCCACGCAGTAGCGACTCGGCGAGCGGGTCTTCGAGGAAACGCTCGACGGCCCGGCGCATCGGCCTTGCGCCGTAAGCGGGATCGAAGCCCTTGGTCGCCAGCAAATCGCGGGCCTCGGCGGTGAGGGTAAGCACGATGTCCTTGTCCTTGAGCCGCTTGACGAGCTTGCTGACTTCGAGATCGACGATCTGGTTGAGATCCACTTTTTCCAGCATGTGGAAAACGATGAGGCCGTCGAGGCGGTTGAGGAACTCCGGTTTGAAGTAGTGTTTCGACTCCTCCAGAATCTTCGCTTTCATGCCCTCGTGGTCCGCATCGTCTGCGGCCATCGCGCCGAAACCCAGCGTGGTCTGGCGCTTGATACTGGAGGCACCGACGTTAGAAGTCATGATGATGATCGTGTTCCGGAAGTCGATCTTGCGGCCTAACGAATCGGTGATGGTACCTTCCTCAAGAATTTGCAGGAGGAGGTTCATCACGTCCGGGTGGGCTTTTTCGATTTCGTCAAACAGCACGACCGAGTAAGGTCGGCGTCTAACGGCTTCGGAAAGCTGACCACCTTCCTCGTAGCCGACATAGCCCGGAGGCGAGCCGATCAGGCGGCTGGCGGTGAATTTCTCCATGTACTCGGACATGTCGATCTGGATCAGCGCGTCGGCGTCGCCAAACATGAACTCTGCTAGGTTGCGAGCGAGATAGGTTTTGCCAACACCGGTCGGGCCGAGGAACAGGAAGGAGCCGATCGGGCGGCGTGGGTCCTTGAGGTCGGCACGGGAACGGCGGAGGGCTTTGGAAATGGCGGTCACGGCCTCGTTCTGGCCGATGACGCGGCCTTTCAGCTCATCCTCCATTTTAAGCAATTTCTCCGTTTCCTTTTCCTCCATGCGGCGGAGTGGCACGCCGGTCCATTTGGAAACCACGGCCATGATGTCGTCGTCGGTGACGGTGACGATGGTCTCCTCGGACGAGGCGCGCCAGTTTTTCAGTGTCTCCTCCAGAGCCTTCTTCGCGTGTTTTTCATCGTCTCGGAGCGAGGCGGCTTTTTCGAAATTCTGCTCGGCAATGGCAGCCACCTTGTCGCGGTTGATCTGCACGATGCCGGCCTCTAACTGTTTGATTGAGGGCGGGCGGGTCATCGTGCCGATGCGGGCGCGGGAGCCAGCCTCGTCGAGCACATCGATGGCCTTATCCGGCAGGAAGCGGGCGGTTAGGTAGCGCGATGTTAGTTTCACCGATGCAGCGATGGCCTCCGGAGTGTACTTCGCCTTGTGGTGGGTTTCGTATTTCTCCTGAAGTCCTTCGAGGATCTTGATCGCGTCATCGACGGACGGCTCCTCGACTTTAACCTGTTGGAAACGACGTTCCAGCGCGGAGTCCTTCTCGATGTATTTGCGATACTCGTTGAGCGTGGTGGCACCGACGCATTGCAACTCAGCGCGACTGAGGGCGGGCTTGATAATGTTAGAGGCATCCATCGCCCCCTCGGCGGAACCGGCACCGACGATGGTGTGTAGCTCGTCGATGAAAAGGATGACGTTCTTCACCTTGCGAATCTCGTCCATGACCGCCTTGATGCGTTCTTCGAATTGGCCACGGTATTTCGTGCCGGCGACCATCAGGGCGAGGTCGAGGGTGATGACCTTCTTGTCGCGAAGAATTTCGGGCACGTTCCCGGTGGCGATTTCCTGAGCAAGGCCTTCGACGATGGCCGTCTTGCCGACGCCCGCCTCGCCGATGAGGACCGGGTTGTTTTTCGTCCGGCGGCAGAGGATTTGAATGACCCGCTCAATCTCGCTCTCGCGACCGATCACCGGATCAAGGCCACCCTCGCGGGCGACTTTCGTAAGATCGCGACCGAAGGCTTTCAGGGCCGGGGTTTTCGATTTCGCGTCGCTATCCGCCGCCGGGGCTTGGGGTGGGCTTTCGTCCTCGAAGGGTCCGTCGCTGTCATCGGCCTCATCGTCGTCGTCATCGTCCTGATCGTCCGGGGAAAAATTCGGGTCGATTTCCGCGAGGATCTCATTGCGAGTGCGTTGGATGTCCACGTCGAGGCGCTTGAGCACGCGGGCGGCGACGCCTTCGCCTTCACGGAGCAGGCCGAGGAGAAGGTGTTCGGTGCCGACGTAGGAATGGTTGAGTGCCTTGGCTTCCTTGTTGGCGAGGGCGAGCACCTTTTTCACCCGCGGAGTGTAAGGGATATTTCCCGCTGACTTCTGGGGTGGGCTGGAACCAACTTCCTTTTCCACCTCCATGCGGACGGCTTCCAACTCAAGGCCCATGCGTTCGAGCACGTTCACGGCCACGCCTTGACCGAGCTTGATCAGGCCGAGGAGCAAGTGCTCAGTGCCGACGTAGGAATGGTTGAAACGGTCCGCTTCTTTACGGGCGAGAGCGAGGACTTGTTGGGCTCGTGGAGTGAAGTTGTTCATGGGTCGCCTGGGTTGATGGGGTCGGAAAAAGTCTTTCCGTCGTTCGATGAGATACGGTTATCAGGGGATTCGAGAGAATGCAAACGGGAGCGCACGATTTCCGCACGAATTGCATCGCGTTCTTCGGGTGAAAGTTTACGCCCGGAGTGAAGCTGGAGGTGGGCGGGCTGGATATCCATCAGCAGCGTGTCGCACGCCATCACGGTTTCCGGTGGAAAAAAACCGAGCATGCCACCGAGGCGCAGCAGCGAGAGGTGGTTGAGCGCCTCCTTGGAGTCGATGATGTGGGCGTGCCGCAACACCCCGTAAGCGCGACCGATTTTGTCGGAAACCATTTCCGGATCGTCCTCCAGCAGCTTCTCGCGGGCGTTCTGCTCGTGACTGGAAACCTGGGAAATCACCCGCTCCAGGCGACGGATGATCGTTTCCTCACTCTCACCGAGGGTGGACTGGTTGGAAATTTGATAGAGATTTCCGAGTGACTCGGTGCCTTCACCGTAGAGGCCGCGGACGGCCAGACCGATCTTGTTGACCGCTTGAAGGACTTGGCCGATCTGGTCGCTGAGGACGAGGCCGGGCAGGTGCAGCATGGCGGAGGCACGCAGGCCGGTGCCGAGATTGGTCGGACAGGTGGTGAGATAACCGAGCTTGGGATCGAAGGCGAATTCCAGCGAGCTTTCCAATTCCGTGTCCAGCTCGGCCAAGGCGTTGAAAGCCGCTGTTAGCTGGAGTCCCGGACGAATGGCCTGCATCCGCAAATGATCCTCCTCATTGAGCATCAGGCTGAAGGTCTGGCGGCGCTCGATGACGGCTGCCGACCCATCACCTCGGGCGGCGTGCTCGCGCGAAATCAAGTGGCGCTCGACGAGGACTTGTTTCTGCACCGATGTTAGATCGCCGAGTTCATGGGAGAACGCGCCTTTCATCGCGGGCAGGGATTCCACCGCGGGCCGCAGCAGATCGAGGGCGGCAGCCCGTTGGTCACGCTTGGCCCAGCCGGGAAATGGTTGGCGGCTCAGATTCCGGGCAAGGCGGATGCGCGAGGTGAGCACGGCACCATGCTCCCCTTGCCCGCCGGTCATCCAATCGGCGGGGTGCTTGATGAGGGTGGAGAAGCGCATCATGATGGTGGACTGTTAGGTGAGGAAATTTTCAATGTTTCACTTCATCGAGGTGGCGGATTTCATCACGGATACCGGCCGCTTCCTCGTAGCTCTCTGAGGCGATCGCCTGATCGAGCCGCGAACGAAGTTCCTCGATGCGCTGGTGGCGGAATTGGAGTGCCATCAGGCCTTCCGGCACTTTACCGATATGCGAGGTCCCCTTGTGCATCCCGCGCACCATCTGGCCGACTTCCTCGCTGAAGGTCGCATAACAATCGCTGCACCCGAAGCGGCGGACACGACGCAGGTCATCGAGCGTAAAGCCACAGGTCGCGCATTTTCGACCATTGCCTGCCGCGACCGGCGAGGCGTTGGCCGTGACCGTTCCGGGACCGCCGGGCAGCCCACCTAACAAGAGATCCGCCAGCGAGAAACCCGTGGGGTCGGTGACTCCGCGCTCCTTCGCACATGGGTCGCAAAGGCACACCTTTTTCATCTGACCCTCGACGAGCTGGGTCAGGAAAACGGTGGCTTTTTTCTCGCAGAAATCACATTTCATGGTCGTGGCTCATTCACTTGCCAAAGCAAAGGGAGTGCCAGTGCTCATGGTAAGTTGGTGGAATGCTTCGAGGAATCGGGCGGTGAATGGACCGGGCTTGCCGGTGCCGATCACGCGCCGGTCAAGCGCGACAACGGGAATCACCTCAGCCGCAGTGCCGGTGAGGAAACACTCGTCCGACGTGAATATATCATACCGTGTCAACGAGCACTCCTTGAATGGCACGCCGAGATTTTCCGCGATTTCGAGGATGACCGCGCGAGTGATGCCATCAAGTGCGCCATCGCTGATGAAGGGCGTGAGCAGTGTGCCATTTTTCAGGAGAAACAAATTGTCGCCCGTACACTCCGCGACGTAGCCCTGCTCGTTGAGCATCACGGCTTCCAGCGCGTTTGCTTGGATCGCCTCAACCTTGGCCATGATGTTGTTCAGGTAGTTGAGCGACTTCACTTGCGGCATCAGCGCGCCGGGGGCCGGGCGGCGAGTCGCGCAGGTGATGATTGCGAGGCCGTTCTGATAGGTCTCGTCGGGATAGAGCTTGATCGTCGAGGCGATGATGAACATCGACGGCTTCGGGCAGAGGTAGGGGTTCAGCCCGAGTTCCCCCGCGCCACGGGTGATGACCAGACGAATGTAGCCGTCGGTCAGACCGTTTGCCGCGACCGTTTCACAGGTGAACTTGCAAACTTCCGCCTGCGTCCATGGCAGATTTAACAGGATTGCTTTGGCGGAATCGAACAGCCGCCGAATATGTTCCTCCAAGCGGAAAATGCGTCCGTTGTAAAAACGAATGCCTTCAAACACCCCGTCCCCGTAGAGCAAGCCATGGTCAAAGACCGATACCTTTGCCTCAGATTCGTCCACCAATTTACCGTCGAGCCAGATTTTCATGTGAGATTCTTGAGCAAGGGTAAATGGATGCACGGCGGTGGCAAGCGGGAGATTGGAGAAAGATTGATCAAACCGCAGTTGGCGTTGTGGAAATGTGGAATGAAAGCGAGAAGCATCGCACGAGTCTTGCCTACCCATTATTCATCCGCCCATTCCGCGTAGGGATATATTGCCAGGCATGAGTTGAAATAACGAGGGTCCGCCGAAACCTCCGCCCCCACCCACGGCGGCAGCTCTGGAGAAATCGAAGCGTCCTCCAGTTCCACCTCCGCAACCACCAAGCCCGCATTTTCAGCATGGAAAACATCGACCTCCCAGACATGCCCGCCGTAGGGTACTCGATGCCGTGTTTTGTAGATCACCCCGGGCAGGCACCATTCTAACATCTCCCGCGCGTCCGCCGGTGGAATTGCATATTCAAACTCCGCCCGCGTGATGCCCTCACTGCGACCCTTGATTGTGAGCCACGCGTTTCCCCCCGCGAGCCGTACCCTTACCGTTCGCTCCGGGTCGTGGGAGAGGTAACCTTGAATCATTCTAACACCTGCGGTACCGTCGATCCATGAATCATCCTCGACGAGGAATTTACGTTCGATTTCCGCGGCCATATCCCTTCAAGCTCTCAGGGCTTACTCGCCTCCGGGTCCGTGATCGGCGTCCAGTCGAGTGCTCCGTGATCCAGTCGTTGAAGCTCGCTGGCATAGACAGCGTCATCGTTTTTCGGATCCAACTCGGCGGCGAGTTGGATGAAATAACGGGCCAATTTCTGGTTTTCCTCGCCCCCTTGTTTCGTCAAAAGCTGCCCCCGAGTCAAAATCAGCCGGGCGAACACCTGTGGGCTGTAGGCTCCATCCGTGACCTCGGGCAGCAGGCCCTTCGTGAATTGGAAATTCACCACCACAGCCCGCTTGTTGCGCGGGGAAAGCTGGAGCGCCAGCGCCAAAATCCGGCGGGCGTCCGCCAGCGCGGATGCTGTCGCCTTGCTACTTACCACCCGATTCGCTGCCAGCGTCGCAAGATTCGTGGCGTATTCCTCACGCTCGGAATCCAACATCCCGAGATCCCGGGTGAACACGCTGACCGCTACTTTAGGCGCGTTCCATGCGAATGACTTCGCCCCCTCCTCCGCACGCAGCAGAGAAACCGTCATTAAAAATACCGCCGTGGCTTGCCAAAAACGCATCATCGGGGCTAAGGATGGAAGAAGTCCGATTCTTGGCAAGTGGCAATTCCCGATCCAACTCCTGAAAAATCACAACTCCGCGCCACCATGCGCCGGACCTTGACCACTTTAAGCACCAGCTCGGATGCCGCCTGCGCCGCCATGGACACCTGGCTCCAAACCCATCCCGACCTCCGCACCATCGCCGTCTATGCAGCACTCCCCGGCGAGGTCGATCTATCGGAAATGATCCGCCGCCATCCAGATCGGCGCTGGGTCTATCCTAAAATCACCGGCCTCGACCTCACCTTCCACACGGGGGAAAATCTCATCCCCGGACCCTTCCAAATCTTCGAACCCGCCCCCGGCTCACCCACCGTCCCGCTGCCGGAAATCGACGCATTCCTCTGCCCCGGTCTTGCCTTTGATCACGACGGCGGACGTCTTGGCCGGGGCCGGGGCTACTACGATCGAACCCTAGCAAATGCCCGCCCAGACGCCCTCAAAATCGGCATCTGTTTCCCCTGCCAGATCGTTCCCAACACCTTTCCAGAATCCCATGACATCGCCATGGATGAGATCATTCACTGACGAAAGCGCCAGCAATCCCGCCAGCACGCTCAGTCGTTACGATTACACCTACAGCCCCGACGTTAAACAGGGTCACGTTAAACAGAAACAGGGGAAACAGGGGAAACAGGGTCAGAAACAGTAACAGTTTAGCTGATTACTCTCACGTGATGGGAATCGCTTTGAAAATTCCACCTTGTGAGGACCGGCTCTTACCCAGCCGAAGGAATTATCCTAAAGAGGAAAATGGAAAACTCGCCAGAACGCGGCAAGTGACGTAATTTCAAAGTCATGGATGCTCCCATGGCTGTGATTTCCGCTCACCCGGCGGGTGAGACAAGAACTTCCCCTCAATACCCATCTGGAACCT
>JANXMQ010000208.1 GCA_025354565.1 Akkermansiaceae bacterium | reverse complement strand
GGACCATGCCTTGGATGGTGGCGATGTGGACGGCAGTTTCGGAATCGGGCTTCTGCTCGTCGATTTCCTTGATGCCGAAAACATCGGCGAAGGTCTGGAGGTTCTCCATCCGCGTGTCCTTGAAGGAATTGGCGGCCTGTTTGCCAAGGGCGGAGCGGTCCACGAGGAAGAGGATGCGGCGGAAACGTTTGGTTTTGGGAAGCCGGTAGATGAGGGCGATGCAGGTTTTCGTTTTTCCCGTGCCGGTGGCCATCGCAATCAAGATTTCGCGGGTGCCCTTGGAAATGGCCCCCTCGGTTTCGAGAATGGCGAGGCGCTGGTAGAAGCGGATGAGGAAGCCGTAGTCGAATGACTCGGTGGCTAACTGCTCGTGGGCAGCGTCTTGATCCTGCTTAAGGAGAGCGGTGAGTCCCTCGGGGGTGGACCAGCCTTGAAGCGCGTTGCTGAGGTTATCCGGGCGGCGAACGGGGGTGTCCTGCACGCTCAACAGCAAAGGGAATGCAGCAAGATGCATGGAAATGCTAACAAGCAATTTCAGAAGGGGAAGAACGAACTTGGCCTGTGACAGTCAATCGCGATCCTGCCGTCGCTTTTTCGTGTCGGGTGGGCTCACCTCCTTTTGCCCGCTCAACATCCGAAGGTATTGCTCCTGCCCCTTTCGGATCACGTCCTCTGGCGCTCTCTCGAAACGAGGCGACTTGGCTGGAAAGTTTTTCGGGAAGGCTTGGGGCGCGTTCGTTAGAATCGCCACCGCCTGTTCAGCGTCTTCGTCAGTCAGCCCCCAGGTCGGATTGGTGAACACACACCGGTCATTGTCGAGAATCTCCTCAATGGCCATGCGGTCATCGTCCAAGACCACCCACCGCGTCACGCCGGGGTTTGCCTCCAGCCACCGCTGAATCTCAAGACCGCGCTGATGTCGGCGTAGAACCGAGGGATCTTGTCGGAGATCCGGCGTGCCATCAATAGCGAGTGACAGGGGAAAGCCATGCTCCAGCCATTGCTCGTGAAGCCGGTTCACTTAGTTGGGCAAGCGCCAAGTGGTCGAAGGCGAGACGATCTAAGACTTGCCTTACCAAATTTGCGCTAGGTTGCCACAATTTGTGTAGAAGCTCCCGCTTCGCTCGGGCCTTCTCAGGCTCTTTTTTCTATTCGTCGAAGCTGGTGGCGTGTGAAACGACAAGCAGGTGTCCACTCTGGATTCCCAGCGGATTGATGTTTTCGAGAATTTCATTTTGCCTGAGATTCACTCGGCTGATTGAGGTAGCATGATCGACCGCAGAGCACTCGATTCGAATCGAGACGACGGCTGAATCCGGGATAATATCAACTTTTTCGGTATGGGATAACGTGATTTTCTTGGTGGGGGATAGGAGATTGCCAGCAAACGCTCACGGAAACTTTGGGCGAGTGGAAATTTCACCTCCGCCGGATTTTTACCCATGAGGAGAGCGCCGCGACCGAGCGGGAGAAGCGAACTTCACTTCGATGAAAACCGAACCGCCTTCCGGACGCGCGTAGAAGTGAAAATGCCCTCCATTGCTTGAGTCCTCACACGCGCCCGCGCGGTCGGCGCGGGGGGAAAGTAAACCTGAACGGGAAAATCACTTTCCGATTACTTTCCGTTACCCGGTGCATTTTTGTGCTCTTTTCAGCGTTTCCCCCGAAATTTCTAACTTTTTATTTCCTCTCTAAGTTCTTGATTTACAACGGACTTAGACTGGAGGCGGAGGAGGGAATCGAACCCTCGAATGACGGTTTTGCAAACCATTGCCTTACCACTTGGCTACTCCGCCATTCGCATGGCACGGGGGCGAGTGGGTACGGCGGAAGAGCAACGGTGTCAATCCTTGGATTTTGTTCTTTAAACCTAAAAAGGAAAATGGGCGTGTTCGTGGGGCACCTTTGAGCAAGGCGTTTGATGGCGGGTCCGGATGATGGCAAAGGGATCGGTTTTCACCCGCTGAGCAGGAGCGCGGCCTCGTCCGGCAGACCGGGCAGCCATT
>JANXMQ010000181.1 GCA_025354565.1 Akkermansiaceae bacterium | reverse complement strand
CGGACTTGCCGTCCGGGGAAGATGGGATTACAAGAACTTTGCATCGTTTGGTGAAGGGGTGTGGTGTGCGGTTATTCGACACAAGCCTTCTACCACATGGCCTGTAGCCAAACGATGCCTTATTCAACTTCGGTTTTCGGGCTTAATCCTGACATTCAGTTCACCTTGGCGAACTTGACGTCTTGGCGGTTAAAAAATCCAAATTACCCGGCAGTCAAATCAGGGCGACTCACCTTGTGCCGCTAGGTCCTCGCCTTCGGGATTGGTGGATTCTTTGGCCTCGCCCCAGCTTCGCCAGCCTTCCCTGAGTTCGAGTGCCGCCCATCTGGCCAGCATTGGAAAAAATCTCAGCATGTTGCCACGGTTCAGTTTGAAACCGGGGATCAAGTAGCGTTTGCCGCAATTGCTCATGCCAAGCCGCCCCTCCTTGCGGCGGAGTCTGGCGATTTGCGCGAAGCGGCGGTTATAGGTCCCCATCAATGCGGCGAAAATCTTTCCACTCGGCGGCGAGAATGGCGGCGTGAACAACGCGGTTTCACCCATTTTGAATGGTACTTCCACGACCCCCCAATAGTATAGTCCCAAATCCATGTTAAACGCGAGACTCATTAAATCAAACTCGCCCATGTATTCGTATTTATCTTTATAGAGTGAGTTAAACCAACGGCGATGGCTCACTGCAAAATCCCGATTATACTTTTCATAAGTTGCCGCCGTGTTCAGGCCATTGCGCTGCTGGGTAATTAGATTCGCGGCACTGCTGCTGGTGAACGAAATCCAGTCCATTCCCGGGCTGTAAAACGGGTCCATGAATGCCGCCGCATCTCCGACTAACACAAATCCATCGCCGGCAAAGGTCGTACTATAATAGGCCAAGTTTTTTCGCCAGTGCTGGTCATCTTCATGAAACTCCGCGTGCTCGAGCATTTCCTTGCCGACAGGATGTTTCATCAGAAAACTTTTCAGCCGATCCCCTATTTTTCCGCCCTCGTTAGGGAACTCGACCAGCCGTTGATCGAAGACAATGCCGACGCTCACATCGCCACCTTTCAAGGGAATCCACCAGCTCCACCAGCCATCGCCAATAATGTGGTTGGTCGCCGTGTTGCGCATTCCGTAAATCGCCTTGGACCATTCGGGAAATTTCAGCGCGAGTTCGCGGCTGTCCCAATCCTTGACCCCCGTCCATCGCGACCAAGCGGCGGCAGTCGGATGCTCGGTGTTAGATTTCCACCAGCCTTCCTTGCGGGCTAACAGCGCAGCAAAACCCGAGGCATCGACGATCCAGCGCGCGTTAACAGTCTGGCGTTTTTCGCCGTAACGCACTTCCATCGTCTGCTCGCCACCGGGATTGAGTTGCACTTTGGACACAGTAGCCGGACGCAAAATCGTTGCCCCGGCCTCACCTGCGCGACGCAGAACCTCCTCATCGAAGGCCGCCCGGTCGAGTTGGAACGATGGAATGCGCGAGAGGTATTTCGCGCCGAGTTCGCTCGCTTGATCGAGTGATTTCACCTGGTCATTTTGGAACCAGAAGCGCAGTCCCTGCTTCAACAGATGATTCTCGTTGAGATATTGCGTCATCCCTAACACCCGGCACATGAAATAGCCGCTGATTTCCACCGTGGCCTCGCCCACGCGGCGGGTCAGCTTGTCGGTTTTTTCCACAATCAACACCCGGATCCCCGGATTGTGCCGCAGCAGGAGGATCGCCGTCGCAGCACCGGAAAGGGCACCGCCGATCACGACAACATCGTAACTCGCGGTTTCGGGAAAATTCTCACCATTCATCGCGCCCATCATTCGCCCATGTGGGCTGAAATGCAACACCCAGAGTCGAGAAGGAACTCATTCCACACCACGATAAACAAGCGGTTGCGCGGAAATAGAGAAGCTTGCACAGTGTCCGCACATGTCAGTCACCGCCGCCACGAATTCCGCTGAAGAAAAATGGGACGCCATCATCATCGGTGGCGGGCCTGCGGGTTCCACTGCGGCGACGACACTGGCTCAGGCCGGACGACGGGTCTTGGTGTTAGAGAAAGCGAAATTCCCCCGCTTCCACATCGGTGAATCCCTCCTGCCATATAACCGAAAAATCTTCGACGATCTCGGCGTCTGGGAAAAAATCGCCGCCGCAGGCTTCACCAAAAAACGTGCCGCCCAATTCGTTCTGGGGAATGGCTCGCGGGCCAACCGATTGGATTTCTCCAAAGGCAGCTTCACCCAATACCCGGAGGCCGTGCAAGTCGAGCGCGCGAAATTCGACGACATCTTGCTGCACCACTCGCGCGAAAATGGGGCCGTGGTCCGAGAAGAGAGCACCGTGTTGGAGCATCGCGTGGAAAATGACCGCGTGGTCATCAAATACCGGGCGGCTGACCTAACAGAACACGAGGTCGCCGCGCCCTACCTCATCGATGCCAGCGGACTAACGAATTTCACCGCGAACCGTGAGTCACTGCGGGAGTATTATCCCGGTCATAAGAAGCTCGCGATCTTCAGTCATTTCGCCGGGATCGACATGCCGACAGGCGAGGAAGAGGGCGACATTATCATCGTCCGCCGGGAAAAATCGTGGTGCTGGCTCATCCCGCTATCACCGGAAAAAACCAGCGTCGGACTGGTGATCGACGCGGCGGATTTCAAAGCGCTCGGGAAAAAGCCACAGGAAGTTTTTGACGATGCGGTTGCTAACACCCCGGCGATTAAGAAGCGTTTTCCCAAGGCGGAAATGCTGGAGCAGCTCCACGTCATCGCGGATTTTTCATACAAGAATAACTCACTCGTTTCCCCGCGGCTTGTCAGGGTGGGCGACTCCTCGGGCTTTATCGACCCCATGTTTTCCAGTGGTGTGCTGTTAGCCATGACCAGCGGTCAGCAGGGCGCACGGGCGGTGCATGACGCATTGCAAACCCACCAAGCGCTGACCGCAGGCATGAAACAATACGAGCGGGACAACCGCAAACGCATCGCCATTTACTGGGAGTTCATCGAGAATTTCTACAAGTATCACTTCGCCCAGATATTTTTCCAACCCTACAACCGCTGGGGGATTGTCTGCTCAATCAACGCCGTGCTGGCCGGTTGCACCACCTTGCCATTCGCTGTTAGGTGGCGACTGCGGGTGTTCTTTTTCCTCGCTTGGCTGAACCGATATCTGCCGCTTGCAAAACGCATCAACATCAGTTGAGCCTCGCCGGGATTTCCTCACTTCGCACGTTTCAGGCCGCTGGAAGTGTGATCTGATAGCTGGGAGACATTCGCTGGCGACTTGCTAACGGCTCCCAAAACCCGCTCCTCTAACAATTGTACGAAATGTTTGATGTGGTGCGACGGCAAGTGGCGCTGCCAGACGGCCCACATGTGGAAATCGAGATCCGCCTCCACGGCTTCGATGGGGATGATGACGATGTCCTGAGTCGCCAGATCAAGCACCAGCGGCAGCAGCGAAATCCCCTGATCGGCAGCAATGAGTGTGACCATCGAGTCGAATCCTTGAATCTGGCGGATCTTGCTGGGGCGGGTGCCTTCCGTGCTATAAATCTGGCAGATCGACTCCCGGTGGCTGGAGCGCCCGTCGCCACCGAGGCACAATAGGGTTTCCCCGCGCACTTCCTTGAGCGTGATTTGTTTGCGTTTCGCCAGTGGATGCTGCCTTGAAACGGCGATGCCATAAATCGAGTGGATCACGCACAGGCTGCGGAGGTTGGCCATGTTTTCAACTGCTTTGCCGTAGGCGAAGCCGATGTCGATCTTGCCCGAAGCGAGGGCATCTAGCTGTTCGGCTGGCAGCATTTCCACGAAGGCCACTTCCACGCCGGGATATTTCTGATGGAAAAATTTTAAGGTCTTCGGCAGGAAATCGGTAGCAATGATGCCCACGCTGCCGATCCGCAATTTCCCCCGATGGCCGGACTGGGCCTGTGTCGCACGTTCGATTGCTTGCTCGGCGAGATCTAACAATTTCTGCGAATCCTCCAGGAAAATCTCCCCCGCCTTGGTGAGCGAGACGTTCACGGTATCACGCTCTAACAATTTTACCGCAATCTCGTCCTCAAGATCTTTGACTTGCTTGCTGAGTGCCGGGCGGCTGATGTGCAGGCGTTGCGCGGCCTTGCGGAAGCTCAATTCCTCCGCCACCGCCACGAAATATCGCAAATGCCTGAGTTCCATCCCGGCGGACTGGTAACAAAAAGTTACCAGCATGGAAACATCAAAGTCATTCTGCTTTGAGAAATTTGGGTGATACCTATGGCCTGCCGCCGTCCGATTAAAATTTCCCAGCACTCCCGTTATGCGCCCGATCCTGTTTCTGCCCCTGTCCGTCATCTGGCTGTGCCTGCCAAGTTGTGGGAAAAAAGCCAACGCCAAGCCGATGGAAATGCCGCCAGCCGCCGTGACCTTTGTCCCGGCGGTGACCGAAACCGTCACGATCACCCGTGATCTGCCCGGTCGCATCGACGCCCAACGCGTGGCGGAAATCCGGGCCCGGGTCACCGGGATTTTGCTCAAGCGGGTCTTCGAGGAAGGTGCCGAAGTGAAAGCAGGTGATGTGCTATTTCAAATCGACCCCGCACCCTTGCAAGCCGCACATGACAGTGCAGCGGCGAATCTCGCCCGCGCCGAGGCGAATGCCCAACAGGCGGACAACCACGTCGCCCGCTTCCGCGAACTGGTCGCGGTCAATGCGGTTAGCAAGCAGGATGCCGACAACGCCGAGTCCGCCGTGACCATCGCGGCCGCCGAGATCCTCGCGGCGAAGGCCTCACTGGCCACGGCGAAGCTCAATCTCGGCTATGCCACCGTCACCGCGCCGATCGCCGGGCGCATCGGCAAGGCCCAGGTGACCGAAGGCGCTCTCGTCGGTCAAGGCGACGCCACCCGCCTCGCGGTCATCACACAGCTCGATCCGATTTATTTTGATTTCACCCAGTCCAGCGCAGATTTGATTTTACTCAAGAATGCCAAGTCGGATCAGAGCAAGGTGACGCTATTGTTAGAGAACGGCCAGGCGTATGAGCACCCCGGACGCCTCCTGTTTTCGGAAGTTTCCGTGGATCAAACGACCGGCATGGTCTCACTGCGGGCGGAGTTTCCCAATCCCCAACACGATTTGTTACCCGGCATGTTCGCCCGCGCCCGAGTCATTCAAGGAGTTCGAGAAAACGCCATCACCATTCCACAGCGCGCCGTCACTCGCGGAGCTGGCGGTGCGGGCAGCATCCTCATCGTCGATGACACCAACCACGCCCAAGTCCGCATGGTTCAGACCGGCGAACTCTTCGGAGATAAATGGATCGTCACGTCCGGCCTCAGTGCCGGAGAACGCGTGATTATGGAAGGCCACATGAAAGCCAAGCCTGGTGCCTTGGTGGTCCCGGAGCCATTCGTCCCGGCCCAAGCCTCCAGGCCTAACAAAAACTAACAATCCGACCGCATGGCCCGTTTCTTCATTGACCGCCCGGTATTCGCTTGGGTGATCGCCATCCTCATCTGCGTGCTCGGTGGCATTTCTATCACCAAGCTTCCCGTCGCGCAGTACCCCAGCGTCGCGCCGCCCTCGATCTCGATCACCGCAAACTACGCGGGCGCATCCTCGGAAACACTGAGTGATACCGTGACCTCCGTCATCGAGCAACAGCTCAACGGCATCGACAATCTGTTATACATGTCATCCGCCAGCGATGCGAACGGCACCGCGATCATCACGCTATATTTCAAGCCCGGCACGAATGCGGACGTGGCGCAGGTGCAGGTGCAAAACAAGGTCCAACTCGCCACTCCCAGCCTGCCGCAAACCGTCCAACAGCAAGGCGTAGTGGTGGCCAAGGCGACGCGAAATTTCATGATGTTCATCGCCCTCTCGACCGATGACGGCAGCTTGGATGCCATCGCCTTGGGAAATTATTTGGCCTCTAACGTACTCGATCCCATCCGCCGGGTGCAAGGCGTGGGCGAGGTCATCCAGTTCGGCACGCAGTATGCCATGCGGGTCTGGCTGGACCCGCATAAATTGGTGAGTTTCAATCTAACACCCGGCGACATTTCCGCCGCCATCGCCGCGCAAAACACCCAGGTGCCGGTCGGCCAGATCGGCCAGTTGCCCGCCGTCGATGGCCAGCAACTCAACATCATCTTGCAGGGCCGTGCGACCTTGCGCGAGGTGTCCGAGTTCCAGAACATCGTCCTCCGCGTCAATACCGACGGCTCCCGCGTCTATCTCAAGGATGTGGCTAGGGTGGAATTAGGCGGGCAGGATTACTCGATCAAGGCCCGCATCGACGGCAAACCCACCGCCGCCGCCGCAGTCAAACTTTCGCCCACCGCCAACGCGCTCGACACCGCCGAGGGCGTGCGCAAGGAGGTGACGCGCTTGCAGGAATTTTTCCCGCCGGGCGTGAAGGTGATCTATCCGCTAGACACCTCGACCTTTGTGAAAATTTCCGTCGAGGAGGTGCTCAAGACGCTGGTGGAGGCGATCATCCTGGTTTTCCTCGTGATGTATCTTTTCCTGCAAAACCTCCGCGCCACGCTGATCCCGACGCTGGTGGTACCGGTCGCGCTGTTAGGAACCTGCGGTCTGATGTCGGCCTTCGGATTTTCCATCAACGTGCTGACGATGTTCGGCATGGTGCTCGCCATCGGCATTCTGGTGGATGACGCGATCGTGGTGGTGGAAAACGTCGAGCGCATCATGAGCGAGGAGGGCTTGGCGGCGAAGGAGGCGACGCGCAAGGCGATGGGCCAGATCACCGGCGCATTGATCGGAATTTCGCTGGTGCTAACAGCGGTGTTCCTGCCGATGGCGTTTTTTGGCGGTTCGGTGGGGACGATTTATCGGCAGTTCACGATGTCGATGGTGTCGTGCATGTTGTTCTCGGTATTCCTCGCGCTGTCGATGACGCCCGCGTTGTGTGCCACGCTGTTGAAGCAGGTTGACGCTGGCCACCATCATGCGAAAGGCGGATTTTTCGGCTGGTTCAACCGCAGCTTTGATGCAGTCACGCGGCGCTATCAGAGTTGGGTTGGCGTGTTGGTGAAACGGACCTTTGCCGGTCTGTTAGCGCTGGCTTGTGTGATCGGTCTGGTAATGGTTTTGTATAAAAACATGCCATCCGCCTTCCTGCCGGAAGAGGACCAGGGCTACTTTCTAACATTGATGTCGCTGCCGGTGGGGGCAACCGATGAGCGGACCGGCGAGGTGCTCAAGAAGGCTGAGGAATATTTCAAGAAACAAGAGGAAATCGAACACTACTTCACGGTCGCTGGATTCAGCTTCGCCGGGCGGGCGCAGAATTCCGGCCTAGCCTTCCTCCGCCTGAAGCCGTGGGAAGAGCGCAGTGGCAAAGAGCATAAAGTGCAGGCCGTGATCCAACGCGCGATGATGGGCCTCAGCAGCATCAAAGACGCCATCGTTTTCCCGGTCAATCCGCCAGCCATTCCTGAGCTGGGAACCTCGTCCGGTTTTGATTTTTGGTTAGAAGACGTCGGCGGAGTCGGCCATGCCGCATTGGATGCGGCGAAGGGCCAATTATTAGGAATGGCGGCACAAAATCCAAAACTCCTCGGCGTCCGCCCCCAGGGACTCAACGATGCGGCGCAGATGAAGATCGAGCTGGATCAAGACAAGGCCAGCGCCCTCGGAGTTTCTCTAGCAGAAATCAACACGACCATGCAGACGGCGTTTGGTTCCAGCTATGTGAACAACTTCGTCAACGGCCCGCGGGTGCAGCGGGTGATCGTCCAGTTAGACGCGCAATTCCGGATGACGCCCGAAGACATCGGCAAGGTGTACGTCCGCAACAAAGCCGGTGGTATGGTGCCGCTGTCGGCGGTGACCAAGGTCTCATGGTCGTTTGGCTCGCCACAGCTCCAGCGCTACAACGGCCTGCCTGCCGTGAACATCGTGGGCCAGGCGGCACCGGGACTGAGCTCGGGCGATGCGATGAATGAGATGGAAAAAATGGCGGCCCAGCTCCCGTCCGGCATCGGCTTCGAGTGGTCCGGCCAGTCGTTGGAAGAGCGGATTTCCGGCAACCAGGCACCGTTGCTTTACGGCGTTTCGATCCTGATCGTTTTCCTCTGCCTCGCTGCGCTTTATGAAAGCTGGTCGATCCCGGTCGCGGTCATCATGGTGGTGCCGTTAGGGATTGTCGGGGCGCTCGCGGCGGTGTCGCTCCGGGATTTGCCGAACGATGTTTATTTCAAAGTCGGACTTCTAACCACCGTCGGCCTGTCCACGAAAAACGCCATTCTCATCATCGAGTTCGCCCTCGATTTGCAGAAAGAGGGCATCGGCCTGATGGACTCGATCCTGCAAGCCGTGAGGCTCCGGCTGCGGCCGATTCTCATGACCTCGATGGCCTTCGTCCTCGGGGTCGTGCCACTGGTAGTCAGCACCGGTGCAGGGTCGGCCAGCCAGAACGCCATTGGTACCGGAGTGGCTGGCGGAATGGTTTCCGGCACCCTCCTCGCAATTTTCCTCGTCCCGGTATTCTTCGTGGTCGTGAGTAAAATCGTCGCTCGTTGCACCGGTAGAAAGTCCCCGGCCACCGAACCCGTTACAGAAGCCATCCATCATGCGTAAGTCACCCGTTCCCATTCTCGCGCTGGCCTTCCTAACAGGCGGATGTTCGCTCATCCCGCAGCTCGATCCGGTCGCCTCGCCCGTAGCTAACAATTTCCCGGGAAAATCCGCTGGCGTGGTTTCCGCCGACATCGCCTGGCAGAAATTTTTCACTGATCCCCGCCTGCGGAAACTCGTCGAAATTTCGCTCGCCAACAACCGCGACCTCCGCATCGCCGCGTTAAACGTCGAGCAATCCCGCGCCCAATATGCCATTTCCCGTGGTGATTTATTTCCCGCTATCGGCATCGCCAGTAACGCCCAACGGCAACGTGGCCTAGGCCCGCCGGGTTCCAGCGGCGGGAACATCGAGTCCAGCTCGTATGCGGTTTCCGTCGGTCTCGTTTCCTACGAGCTCGACCTCTTCGGCAAGATTCGCAGCATGAACACCGTGGCGTTAGAAACTTACTTTGCTACCGACGAGGCCCGCGTCGGCGCACAGATCGCCCTCGTCGCGGAGGTCGCCAATCAATATCTAACCGAGCGTGCGTTGCGCGAACAACTCGCCCTTTCCCAACAGACCTACGACGGCATGAACGTGGCCTACGGCATCATGAAACAACGCTTCGATGCCGGCACCGTTTCCGAACTCGATCTCGCCTCCATGGAAGTCCAGCGCCAGACCGCCAAGGCCGACCTTGCCACGTTTCAACAACGCATCACGGAAATCAACAACTCGCTGGTCTTCCTAGCGGGTGGCGCATTACCCGCCAACTTGCCGAACGGCCGCACTCTCGATCAAGCACTCGTCGCCGAGGTGCGGGCTGGGGTTCCTTCTGACCTGCTTTACCGTCGCCCCGACATCCGCGAGGCCGAGCACCAGTTGCGGGCCGCCAATGCCAACATCGGTGCCGCCCGTGCCACGATGTTTCCCAGCATCACGCTCACTGCTAGCAGCGGCACCGCCAGCCACAGCCTGAACCAGCTCTTCGCCAGCGGCACCGGCAGTTGGTTGTTCTCACCACAGGTCAACATCCCCATTTTCCAAGGTGGCCAGGGTCTCGCCTACATCAAGGCGGCGGAAGCGGGGAAAAAAATCAGCATCGCCACGTACGAGAAAGCCATCCAGACCGGCTTCCGCGAAGTTGCGGATAGTCTAGCAGCTCGTAGTGGTCTGGCAGAACGCATCACCGCCACCGAGAGCCTCGTCGCCGCCCAACAGAAACGCACCGATCTCGCCACCGCCCGTTACACCAAGGGCGTGGATAGCTACTTCGAGGTTCTGACCGCCACCCTCGATCTCTACACCGCCCGCCAGTCACTCATCCGCCTCCGTCTCGCCCGTTCTATCAACTCCGTGAATCTCTACAAAGCCCTCGGCGGCGGGTGGTGAGCTCGGACCTATACTGCCACGCGTCATGATTTGTGATTTTGCGCGATAAGGAGTGGCGACTTTATTGTCGCTTCTTTGCCGTCAACATGAAAGAAAGAGACAATAAGGTCCCTTCTCCTTATTCCACAAATCCTAATGCGCGGCAGTATAGTTGGTGTAAGACGGGTCTTAGGCCGAGGTCTCCTTAAACGGTGCGAAAGCTTTCTTCGATGAGCACAAGGTTGATGTAACTGCGGCAGAGTTCGGCGGGGCTTTCGCCGGTAAGGTTGCTGCGCAGCAGGTATTGGCCTTCATGACGGCGGGTGGCGTTGCGTTCAGCTTTTTCCTTGGCGGCTTCGATGGCGCGGGTCCAAGCGGCACGGTTGCTGTCGTTGATCTCGCCAAAATAGAGCCGGGTTTTCTGAACCGATCCGTCGCCAGCGACACGGCGGTTTTCCACGACGCTCCAGTAGCGGTGTTCCTTGCCGTCCTTGAATCGCTTGTTCGCTCGTAAAAACGTCTTTCGATGGGGCGAATATCACACGGAACCCGGCTGGGTGTCCATGGAGGGGGTCTCCACCACAGGCTTTTTCGGAGTGTGACCCGGGGAAATCAAGGGTTCCAGCGCCTCAAGAGGGCGAAATTAGGCGATTTCTGAATCTAACAGCGGAAGTCGGGTTAACGGACCTCCGCTCCGGGATTTGCCTCTCTCCAGGGGCAAAAATGGTTGGAGATAATATGAGATATCGCTTTTCTAACTGCAAGGCTTATCTCCGGCGGCGGAGTAGGGCGAGCATCCCGAAGCCGCCGAGCAGGGCGGCGACGTTTGGCTCGGGGATGGCGTTGCCGCTTAAGGCAATGTTGAAAGCCCCAAGCCCTGCATCGCTTAATCCGCTTTGCTGGCTCAGTCCGGTGAAGGTGAGTGTATCGCCGAAGGTCCCAGTGCTGCCGGTGTTAAAGGTGATGGTGAAGGTGTTGTTTGACCCAGCAACCAAACTAGCGATGGAGGTGCCTTCAACTCCAGAGTCGAAGCCATTGGCAATGTTGTTGTAAGAGCCGCCAAGATTGTCTTGGAAGCTGCTGAGCAGGTGGTTGGCTAACTGGATAGTGGCGCTGTAGGTGGTGTTGAGCGCCAGACCCGTGCCGAAGTCCAGCGTATAGCTGTTGCCACTGCCGCCGAATGTGCCGGTGCCACCCGTTTTCGCGAACGCAGCATCTGCATAATCATAGACCGTGCCTGTTACACCGACCGTCTGGCTGTTTAGGCTGAGATCCGACAGGCCGCTGTTGGTGCCACTAGAAGCCAAATTGATGTCCACACTACCCGTCTTGATGCCAGAGGTGCTGGCGCTAGCACCCGGAAGTGTAAGCGAAACCGATGTGCTGGAAGAGCCTCCGGCGAGATTGCTAACCGAGCCACTGCCCGCAGCACCGCCCGTGGTGGAACCGACCGTGGCATTGAGGCCTTCCGTGAAGGCACCAGATGCTGCGGTGTTGCTAATGGACAAGGTAGGGGCACCTGAGAAAGACCCGCCGACGCGGGTCTTTCCGACATCCACTGAGGCGATGGTATTGGCGGCAGCGACGTTATAGACACCACCAGTGACGGTTAGGCTCACAGTTCCGACATTGGCTGAGGCACCGCTGAGGGCCGAGCTATCTGCAAAGGTGTAAGTGAAGTTCTGGTTGATCGCTCCGGCTGTTTGCCCAGGTGCGAGTGTGGCAGTGATATTGTTATTTGCTCCCGCCGCCGTGGTAGTGAGATTGTTGAGAGATATATTGCCGATTGTCGCGGCGCTGCCTGTTAAATTGACACGGAAACCGGCTGCGTTGGTGGCACTGACACTGCTGCTTGCCACGGGGCTGACATAACCTGCCCGGACGTTACCAAGGGCAAGGGTGGTGCTGCCAACAGAGCCGCTTGCATGTCCGTAGACATCTACCGTCACACTACCGCCCTGTGGGCTGTTAGTGGCGTTGGCATCTGTCACGCTGAAGGCTCCGGTCTGCCCGGCTCCCACAGTGGTTCCATTAAAGGTGAGGCCGGACGTCGCTCCACTAGTCGCGCCGGGGGCCACACTTACGGGGCCGGTCACAGAGCCAGTGGTGTTGCTGCCGGAGCTGGCGCTGAACCCGAGGTTTGTGGAGCCAGTGGGTGCGCTGTTGCCGACTGTGAAAGTGAAGGCCGTGGTGCCACCCGTGATGATGGAGGCTGCGGATGGCGTAACAGTGATGGTGCCGATGGTGGCTTTACGCTGCGCATCCAGTTCATTGGCGTTAACAGTGCCGTAGCGCAGCACGTAGTTGGTATCTAACCCAGTAACGGTGCTGAAGGTGCCGGTCAAGCCGTTGCCGCGGATAAGTTTGTAAAGCCCGGCGGAGTTGCTCATGCCGGTCAAGTTCAGGGTGTTTCCACTGCCAAGTGCCACCGTGCCGGTGGCGTTCAGTTGAGCTGTTCCAGTCTGGTTGGCTTGCATGATGACGCTGCCATGGCCTGCACCGAAGGCTAGGCTGCCGATGCTGTTGGTGAAAGTGCCCATTGTTAAGGTGCCAGTGGTTGTGGCATCGCCTAGGGTCAAAGCCGAGTTGCTGGGGATGGCGTTGTTGATGCCCAAGGTCAGATTACCGCCGCCGTTAATAAAGGTAGGGCCATTGTATGCGTTGGCTGCGTTCAGCGTCGTGGTGCCGCCGGTGATGATAAGATCTGAGTTGGCGCTGGAGCCAGCTATGGCTTGGGATATGATGATGTTCGAACCTGCATTGGTATTCTTCAGGGTAAGTGTGGTGCCATTTTTGGTCAGAACGCCGGAGAGCGTCAGCGTGCCGCCGCCGTTGTTTTCGATGGTGTCTGTGCCGTTGCCCAAGGCGTTGATGGCTTTGGCCAGCGTGCCCGTGCCTCCCGTGTATAGCAATCTGCCGCTGGAAGTGCTGGCCACGCCGAGATCGAGGGCGGCATTAGCTCCAAGTTGCTGGTTTGCTGTGGCGGTAGTATTGCCTGCGCTGAAGGACAGCGTGCCGTTTTGCACCATCGTCTTGCCAGTGTAGGTGTTAGTGCCGGAGAGGGTGAGAGTGCCAGCACCTTTCTTGGTCAGACCGCCGTCCGCCGTGCCGCCGAGCGCAGCATCGTGGACGAAGGCTTGCGCGGTGGAGATGGAGAAGGTGTTGGTGTCAAAAATTGCCCCGCCGGCCTTGACGGTCAGGGTGAAGCCATTTTCTGCGTTCGGCACAGTGGCACCCGCGCCGCCGTTGCCAAAGAAGAATCCAGGACTGCCCAGCAGCTTCACAGTGCCGCCATTAAAATTGATTCTCGTATTGGCTGCCGAAGCCGCCGCTGAGAAACCATAAAGACTAAGTGTGCCGCCATCGAGATTCACTGTGGAGGTGCCCGTGCCCATAAGAATTACACCCGGCTCATTTCCGGTGTAGCCAAGTGAGCCGCCGTTGTAACCAACATTAACGATGCCGCTCCCCGCGAGGGTAAGCGTGCCGTTAGATGAAGCGCTGTTGAAGCCCATGTGAAGGCGGCTGCCGACGTTGAGCGTGCCGCCATTGACCGTCACGGTTCCTGTTCCAGCGGTGATATTGGTATTGTATGTACCTCCGATCATCAAGGCAGCGGCGGTGCCGCTAGTCCCAGCGATGTTGACGGTGCCGCCATTGATGGTGAGCGAGCCATTGGTGGTTCCAGCCGTCCCGCCAGCGACGCCGATTTCCGCGGTGTTCCCGTAAACGTTGCCGCCGAAAGTAAGCGTGCCTGCGCCGCTACCGATAATGACCGAGCCGGTGGTGGCGTTGTCTCCGACCTGCAGCAGGCTGGTTGTTCCCCCGCCAGCAACGGCATAGGAGCCGTTTATCTGTAGTGTGCCGCCCGTGACAACGGTATTGCCGGTGTAGGTGTTCGCGCCGGAGAGAGTGAGCGTGCCTGCGCCGGTCTTGGTCACACCGCCAGTTCCACTGCCGATGATCCCGCTAATTGACGTATTTCCCGTTCCGGTGACCGTGAGCAAATTCGAGCCGTCCGTGACAGCTCCCGAGACCGTCAATGCTGTCGTCGAATTGTTCGACCAGACCTGAGCGCCCCCCAAGGCGATTGCCGCACCGAGCGTGACATTGGGATTGCCGCTGGTGTTGTTCACCGTGATACCACCCGTGCCGATGGTGAGCGTGTTTCCATCCGCGCTCAATGCCATTGCGGTCGTGTCATTGACCACCATGCCGAGGATGCTCATGTTGGTCCCCAAGGTCATGGCGCCCTGGTTCGTCGCGCCTGTGGATGAGAATGTGACGGTTGCCGTCGAGCTTGGAGTCAGTGATGTGGCAGTGCCGGCCTGATCGGCAGCCCAGTTGCTGGCGGTGCTCCCATTGGAAACACTCCATACGTTAGCGGCTCCCGTGAGGCCGCCTTTCCAAAACTCACTCGTTAGTGCGCTAACCGAGGTCACGGTCGCGCTGACTGCAGTTGCGCTCGCGGTCAAGCCGGTAAGGGTGAAGTTGGTGGTATTATAAACGTTGCCAAGAGTATAGGTTGCACCCGCGAGGCCACTACCCGCCGTAATCAGGTTGTTCGTGCCAGCCGTAGGAGCGACACCGGGAATTCCCCAGACATCCACTGTCACCGTGCCGGTTGTCACCGCCGCGCCTGAACTGGTAATGGCTGATTGGCTCGCCGTTCCGCCGAGTGCAGTGCCGATCCTGCTTCCATTCGCAAGGTTAATCACTCCTGTTCCGAGCGCGAGTGCCCCTGCTGCCGTTGGCCGGTAGGCAGCGGTCCCGACACTCCCCACCGTCAAGCCGCTATTCACGCCCAGGCCTGAAGTGGTGGTCGCTATCAAAGTTCCTGCGCTCACGTTTGTTCCCCCGGTGTAAGTGTTAGCGCCGTTGAGCACCACCGTGCCCGCGCCAGTCTTGGCCAGTCCATCAGGACCTGCACCGATATTTTGCAACACGTTATTGATCGTCAGGTCGGCGCTCGCATTGGCGGTCACATCGGCGACGCTGAGCGTCAGCGTCGTATTTCCAGTGCCGCCGATATTGATCATGTTATTGGTTCCCGAGCCGACGTTCATCGTGGAAGCCACCGACCCGGAAACGGTCACGGTCCCCGCAAGCTGAAAGGCGGGAAAAGCTGCGTTCACACCGCCATTGGTCAAAAGCGTGCCGCCACCCAAGTTAAGGTTCCAGATCGTGTTGTAGAAGCCACCGCTGGCCAGCGTGCCGCCACTGTTGACCGTGATGATCGGCGACGAAGGCGTGCCTGAGGCTCCAAACGTATCATTCCCCGCAAAACTCACCGTGCCCGCATTGATGATGGCGGAATTGGCGTTGCTCGCCCCGATGGGCCCGGCGACGAGTCCAGCTCCGGCATTCCAGTGAGCCGAGTTCCAGAGGTTAGTTGTGCCGTCCCATGTATAAGTGGCGGCGTGTGCATTTCCTCCGACAACGATGACGGATGCGAGAGTGAGTAACGAAGAGCGAAGACTGTACTTGGATTTCATGGTTTGATGGATTTTTGTAATCAAATAAGGTAGCAGGCGTGGCCATTTTGGGACTTCGCGTTGATCATTGGCACCGAGCTCGAAGACTGACTTTACAATCCAATGTTAGAACCTTTTACGGGGCAACGTTCACGTTAAGGCGGGTGAAGAGCTTGCCGCCTGGTGCCAGTGCCCGCGGGATGGCCACGGTAACCAGATGGAAACCGCCGCCTAGGTCGGTGGTAGCATCGATAGAAACGCCACCGACTCCATTTTGGGCCGGGGTCCAAGCGCTTAGGGTAGTGCTGTATTCGACAACAATGGTGGTGTTAGGATCGGCAGCGGCTGCATCTCGCCGGCGGTAAGTGAAAAGGAAATTGTTAGGATCGGTGGTATTGTTGAAGGTGGGCGCAACGGAAGCCGCGTCGTTGGCGGTCGGATCGCCACCAACGACCCATTCGGTGCCGTTGGCTAGGCCGTCGTTTTCGAAATCAATGTTCGGGGTGGTATTGGTAAAGCCCGCGAAGCCGCTTGCCCAAGTGGCGTAGCCCGCTGGTGGTCCCGTGGATACATTGAGCAGGCCGCTGCCAGTAATGCGAGAAGTGGTGTGAGCTGCGGCCATGTTGCCAACGGCACCCCAAGTTCCGGTTACTTGCGGCACGCCATTGATCAAAAGCTTGTCGATAGTATCGGTAGCGGCGAACTGGAGATCGAGCGTGGCGGTGGTACTGAGCTCCACGTTGGAGGCATTGGCAAGATACGCCTGAGCGAGTGATAAGGTGCCGTCGGTGACGATTGTCGCGCCGGTGTAGGCATTGGTGTTAGATAGCGTTAGATTTCCTGTGCCAGTCTTGGTTAAACCAAAGTTGCTCTCGTCGGCTCCCGAGCCCCCTAGAACACCTCCGAAGGTGTTCGTGCCGGATGCGATATTAAGAGTTAAGGTCGCGGCGGTGGCATTGCCGTTCACCACGCTGTTCGCAATACCGGTGCCAGCGGTGAGCAGGCCTGCGAGTTGCTGGCTGCGGCTGTTGAGCTTGAGAATGCCGTTGGTGTTGGCGACGCTATCGCCGAGCGTGACCGTGGTTCCCGTCGGCAAACGGTCATTGCCTCCGCCCAGCGCGAGTGTGCCGTTTTTGATGGCAGTCGCGCCCGTGTAAGTGTTTGCACCAGAGAGCGTGAAGGTGCCCGTTCCCTGTTTGGTCAGACCGCCGTCCGCTGTCACGCCGAGCGCAGCATCGTGAACGAAAACCTTCGCGGTGGAGATGGAGAAGTTATTGGTATCAAAAATCGCACCTCCTGCTTTGACGGTCAGGGAATAGGTTCCTTCTGCATTCGGCGCGGTGCCGCCTGCGCCGCCGTTGCCGAAGAAAAATCCGGGGCTGCCCAGCAGCTTAACAGTGCCGCCGTTAAAATTAATCAATGTCTTGTTGGCCGCTGCTGCTGACGAGAAACCGAACATACTGAGTGTGCCACCGTTGAGGTTCACGTTTGAGGTGCCAGTACCCAGAAGGATGACGCCGGGCTCGCTGCCCGTGTAACCCAGCGTGCCGCCGTTAGTGCCAAGGTTAACGGTGCCTCCCGCGATGGTGAGCGTGCCGACAGACGAGACGTGGTTGAAGCCGAGGTGGACGCGGCCGCCAACGTTAAGTGTGCCGCCGTTGACCGTCACGGTTCCTGTTCCAGCGGTGATATTGGTATTGTAGGTGCCACCGATCAGCAAGCCAGCGGCGCTTCCGCTGGTGCCGGCGATGTTAATTGTCCCGCCATTGATGGTCAGCGAGCCATTGGTGGTGCCAGCCGTCGCGTTGGCGACGCCGATCTCCGCAGCGTTCCCATAAACGTTGCCCCCGAAGGTGACTATACCTGCGCCACTGCCGATGATGACTGAGCCGGTGGTGGCGTTAAATCCGGCCTGCAACAGGCTGGTTGTGCCACCGCCAACGACGTTGCGGGAGCCATCGATTTGAAGTGTGCCCCCGCTGACGATGGTGTTGCCGGTATAAGTATTTGCACCAGATAGAGTGAGCGTGCCTGCGCCGGTCTTGGTCAAGCCACCGGTTCCGCTGCCAATGATGCCGCTAATTGACGTATTTCCCGTTCCGGTAACCGTGAGCAAATTCGCACCATTCGTGACAGCTCCGGAGACCGTCAATGCTGTCGTCGAATTGTTCGACCAGACCTGAGCACCCCCCAAGGCGATTGCCGCACCGAGCGTGACATTGGGATTGCCGCTAGTGTTGTTCACCGTGATCCCACCCGTGCCGATAGTGAGCGTGTTTCCATCCGCGTTCAACGCCATTGCGGTCGTGTCATTGACCACCATGCCGAGGATGCTCATGTTGGTCCCCAAGGTCATGGCGTCCTGGTTCGTCGCGCCTGTGGATGAGAAGGTGACGGTTGCCGTCGAGCCTGGAGTCAGTGAAGTGGCAGTGCCGGCCTGATCGGTAGCCCAGTTGCTGGCGGTGCTGCCGTTGGAAACACTCCATACGTTAGCAGCTCCAGTGAGGCCGCCTTTCCAAAACTCACTCGTTAGCGCGCTAACCGAGGTCACGGTCGCGCTAACTGCAGTTGCGCTCGCGGTCAACCCGGTGACAGTGAAGTTGGTGGCATTATAAACGTTGCCAAAAATATAGGATGCATTGGAGAGGCTGCTGCCAGCCGTAATTAGGTTGTTAGAGCTAACAGCAGGTGCGACACCGGGAATTCCCCAGACATCCACTGTCACCGTGCCGGTTGTCACCGCCGCGCCTGAACTGGTAATGGCTGATTGGCTCGCCGTTCCGCCGAGTGCAGTGCCGATTCTGCTCCCATTCGCAAGGTTAATCACTCCTGTTCCGAGCGCAAGTGCCCCTGCTGCCGTTGGCCGGTAGGCAGCGGTCCCGACACTCCCTACGGTTAAGCCGCTGTTTGTGCCGAGGCCTGAAGTGGTGGTCGCGATCAAAGTTCCTGCGCTCACGTTTGTCCCGCCGGTGTAGGTGTTTGCCCCGTTTAGCACCAATGTGCCAGCGCCGGTCTTGGCCAGTCCGTCAGGACCTGCACCGATATTTTGCAACACGTTATTGATCGTCAGGTCGGCGCTCGCATTGGCGGTCACATCGGCGACGCTGAGCGTCAGCGTCGAGTTCCCAGTGCCGCCGATGTTGATCGCGTTATTGGTGCCGGTGCCGACGTTCATCGAGGAAGCCACCGACCCTGAAACGGTCAGGGTTCCCGCAAGCTGAAAGGTGGGAAAAGTTGCATTCACACCGCCATTCGCCAAAAGCGTGCCACCGCCGAGGTTGAGGTTCCAGATCGTGTTGAATTTGCCTCCACTGGCCAGCGTGCCGCCGCTGATCGTGATGACCGGCGACGAAGTCGTGCCTGAGGCTCCGAACGTATCGTTCCCAGCAAAACTCACCGTGCCCGCATTGATGATGCCAGAATTGGTATTGCTCGACCCGGCGGGGAAGGTGACGAGTCCGGCTCCGGCATTCCAGTGTGCGGAGGTCCAGAGATTCGTCGTGCCGTCCCATGTATAAGGAACTGCATGAAGGGTGGCCGAGGATAATGCTAATGTAAGGCTGCAAAACAAACCTCTCGGAAGTTTAATGATATATCTGGGTTTCATAGCGTAATTCTAATATGAATAGTCAACCGTAATACGGGGCAGTCAAAGGTATAATTGATTTCGACGGGGCTTCACAAACGCGCCGTTTTAGAGAGGGAATTGTTGAGAGTGAGTTGGTACATTTAGCGAGGAGAATTCTTATCGTAAAGATTTTTCACTTGCGTTTCGCTAAGCGCGGCTTCGAAAATGTAGAGTTCGTCGATGGCGAGAGGCATGTTAGAGTTACGCCCGTCACCACACCAATGGCTTGGAAAAAGGGTCACCGGAATGGCACCCGGAACCTCTAACGCAGTCGCGACCGAGAGTGCGCCGGGAGCCTGCGGGGAAAGAATGTCGGTGCGGTAGCCATAAGACATCGGTTCGGGCAGGCCATCGAGATAACAAAAAAGTTCTGGCCTTCCATCAGGGAGTTCATGGCCAGTGTACACCGCTGCGAAGTGATGCCAGCGGCCATCGTCGATCGGTGTGGTGGCGTTTAGGCAGTAAGCGCCGAACGAAACGCCCGCCACAGTGCCAACTTTGATGCGCCGCACATATGTGAGAAAGGCTGGGTTGGCGTTATTAGGGCTGAGGGCATGAGACCCCCAACCGACAATCTGCTGAGCTTCCGGCCCACCCGGGACCAGTCGGAGCCAATGGGAAATTGTCCGTGGTGCATCTCCGCCCACTCCAAGCCAAGCGCATTTTGCCTCGGCCAAATCAGCGGTGCAAGTGAGGGCCGATCCAAATCTGCCCTGCGTGGTTCGAAAAGCTTTTGAATTTTCCAGTCCGTCCATGCGCCCCATTCCCTTTTCGATGGCAGGCAGGGAGCCATTGGCAGCGGCAAGCTCCTCAGCATTATCGAAGCTCCAGTGCATGTAAGGCAGGGTGTCTGGCAGCTTTTGGAAAAATCGCTCAGGAGCCGCCGGGATTTCTTTGAGGTGACCGAGGGGACCGACAGCGCAGGCCATCCCGGCACTCAGGTTTACGATGGCGAAGTCTTGGCCTTGCGTGCGCACCTCAACCCTGCCTTGGAAGACATGGGCCTCTGGGCGATTGCCTTTTTGCGCACTCACCCCGAATATGGTTCCAAAGTCGGTGACCGTCATTTCCTGAGTCTGCACCATGAAACCTGTTGCGGAATGTGGGACATCGAACCACGCGTTTCCTGAATGCAGGATGAGCTTGCGCCCGTCATGCAGGGTCAGATCAGCGGGGCCACTCACGATGGAGCGGACACCGCTGGCGAAGTTGAGTTCGACAGTGCCCTGCTCAAGCTTGCCCCGAGAGCCGGGCATGAGAATGCCGGGTGCGAACTCCTCCTCCGCCATGGAATGGGAAACGCTGAAAACCGATCCTGGACTCAAGCGATAGGTGACCGCAGGGACATGACGCCTCACGGATATCATGTTGAGCGTTCCGGCAGCCAGCACCATGACGGCGGCAGCGGCGGCAAGGGGCCACAGGAATCGGCGCTTCCTGCGTGTCCGTAGCTCGCTCTCATTGACGAGGTTCTGTTCCTCCTGATGTGATGCGCTGCTGCGGGAAATGCGGGTGAGGGCGGACTCGAGCGCCGCATAATCCAAATAGATGTCGAGGAGTTCAGGATTCCCGCTGATCTCTGCAAGCAGCGCATTTCGCTCGCTGGGCGCGAGTTTGCCATCCATCAGATCTTGAATGCGAGCTTCGATGTCGCACTGGATCATGATCTCGCCTCCTCCACGGCGTCTAGCGATTTGATGCAAATGCGCAGCGCTGTCCGGATTCTCACAAGCGTGACGGAGAGCGAGGCAGGGCTTCGTTTGAAAATGAGGCTGCACGCTTTGAGCGACTTTCCGTGCTGGTGGTGGCTGAGAATCAGCCTGCGGTCCACATCGCGCAATTTACCAAGGCAGGCTCTAAGCGCTGTGGTGGCCGCATTGGCTGATGTTTGGTGCTGGGATTCGATTCGAGAAATGATTTGCTTGGCCAATTCGTCATCGACGACGAGCCAATCGCCGCGCTTGCGTTCGGACATCCAAGCCCGAGCTTCCCAATAAGCGACAGCCAGTGCCCAAGATTTGAAGCTAGTGCCAGCTTGGAACTGTGAGCGTTTTTCCCAGAGCACGAGATTGGTGCGTTGGAGAATGTCATCTACATCCGCCACTCCCGGCAGCATCGAAATTAGGAAAGCATGCATGACTTCCTGATTCCCAGTGAGTTCGGAGACGAACTCGGGATCGCTTGCAGGGCTTGGGTGTGGGGTCTCCGACATGGGCTTTTGGCTGTGGCAGTCTCCGACGCATTAGTGACAGCAAAAACCTGGGAGGATGTTAACATGAATTTTTACCGTCTGCTAAAAATGTAATCCACCGGGCTGCTTGATAGACCAGCGTGCAAAGCGAGGTAGCGGGAACGGGTTGCCATCTGATTTGACAAGATCGGCTTCCGTGTGCTCATTCCGGTTGCTGCGAGGCGTACTTTCTTTGGGCAATTGGAGCCCTCTAGATCGGAACCACTCGCGGCCTTGTGTGTGTGTGTGGATGTAGCGAAGCAATACGTTTTCCATCCACTCTTCGAGAGCGCAGGGATTACTTTTGTCGTAGATTGAAGCAATCGAATTGACCTGATGCTGTTGCTGCTTCCTGTCAAGATGGATGGCGACGAGCACACTTTCGCCTTGAGGGGAGAGGTCGAGAATCACCGTCAGCGCGTTTGTAACTATGGCGGAATCGAAGATGAAGACCGGGTTTTTAATTGCGGCAGGAACCTGCTTCTACAAGACGGCAGGCAGATCGTGCTTGCCCTGTGATGCCTTCACCACTACCGAGGGAGGCATTGTAATCGGAAGGGCTTTGGCTCCCACAAGACGCAATACTTCCGGCGTGTAGGCGACATGAACCGGGCGTGACATGTCATACGTGCCGTTAAAAATCGCATCAATTTTTGCTGCATACGCTGGCGAGCTATCCGGGGCGGGGGAGGAATAAAGACTTGAATCGTTGACATGGCTCGAATCTCGCGCTAGCAGCCTGTCGAGCTTTTGAGATTTTGGGCGGATCGCCGATATACAGGCGCCTACAGTTCGGACGCTACCACAGGTTGTGGGTTTGAAATTCTTGATTTCCATAAAGTCAAACGATCGTTTGGTTTTGCTCCGGCG
>JANXMQ010000180.1 GCA_025354565.1 Akkermansiaceae bacterium | reverse complement strand
ACCGGTCGGTGATTAGGGTAATACCCGACCCGGAAGTACAGACCTTGGCGACCTCGTTCATCAAACACTTGATAGGGTGTTCATGCTGGCGAGCCAAGCGGTAAATCAGGATATGGGGAAATTTTATCGGTTTAAAGATGGTCCAGGGGGCTGGGAGCTCCCGCTTCTTGGGAAGTTGTATCAGTCTGGGAAGTTGTATTAGGCACTTGCTCCGTCGGCGGCGTCTTCCGCGAGGGCGACGACATCGGCGTAGGTTTTTGGGATGGTGTTGGTGGCCAAGGTGGCGTGTTTTTTAGGAGTTGCCCGGCGGTTTTCCTACCCGACGGGCGGTGGCAGATGCGGCGTCCACCCAGAAGGGGCGGAAAACCGAAGGAAAATGGATATCTTGTTGAAAATCAGCAGATCGTGCGTGTGGCGATGCCCTAAAATCCCGCCGTGAGGCGCATGGCAAGTGTGGCGATGCCCCAAAATCCCGCCGTGAGGCGCATGGCAAGTGTGGCGATGCCCCAAAATTCCGCCGCGAGGCGCATGGCAAGTGTGGCGATGTCCCAAAATCCCGCCGTGAGGTGCATGGCAGGTGTGGCGATGCCCCAAAATCCCGCCGCGAGGCGCATGGCAAGTGTGGCGATGCCCCAAAATTCCGCCGCGAGGCACATGGCAAGTGTGGCGATGCCCCAAAATCCCGCCGTGCGGAGGGGGGCAACACCCGGATTCCGGCCAATGGCGGCGGTGCGAGGGTGGGGCGCATGGCCCGTTGCCGCAGCGGCGAGTGGCCGGGGCGGGTGAAAAGGGCAGGAAGGTCGTGGACTCACAAGGGATGCGATGAAGGAAGAGCCATGCGTAGCGGGGGCTGGCGCTATTTTTCCCCGATCTCTTTGAGCGCGGCTGCGATGGCTTCGGGATGATTTTCCTGAATGTCGTTGTGGCGTCCGTGAGGAATTTCCCGGAGGTGGACAAGGTTTTGCTGCTGGCTGGCGAGCGTTCGGCTCATGGCTACCGGGATCACCTCGTCGGTGGTGCCGTGGAAAATGATCACCTCAGCGGGACCGCGGGCGGCCATTTCTGCGAGGCGAGCGGAGTTGTCGAAACGATGCCAGACGAGAAATCCGAGGGGCAGGCCGGTGATGTGATGGGCCATGTCCATGGTGCTGGTGAAGGGCGCGATGAGGACCCCGCGCTGGATCTTGAATTCCGTGGCTCCGATGAGTGCCGCCGCGCAGCCTAAGCTGTGGCCGAAAAACCGCAGCCGCCGCGCGTCCGGGTGCGCGGGCCAGCCGATTTCTTGAAACGCGCGGGGCATGACCTGGTCCATGGAGTCCCGGATGCGTCCCGGTGTCGGGGCGCCTTCGCAATCGCCGTAGCCGGGGAAATCGACCAGTAGCCAAGCGTCCTGGCGGGGGGCGTGGGCGGTCAGCCACTCGGACCAATCGAGCGCGAAGGTCCCATTGCCACCGCAGAAGATCCAGAGATTGCGCGGGGATGTCAGGTTTCCTTGGAGAAAGGCCCGTTGTCGGCCTTGGGAGGTGTGGAAATCCAAGGCCCGGCCATGCGTCGTTTGTTGCCACTCGGCGGTGGTGGCGGTGCCATAAGGACGGGGGAAATAGATCAGCTTCGACTGGCAGCCGACGAGCAGCAGCAAGGGCACGCAGGCGATGATGCACAAGCCGCGGAGCACGCGAAGGGAGTGCCGGAGCCGGGTGGGGCGGGGGAGGTCGGGCGGGTTTGTCACGGGCTTGAATGGGTGCGATTAAAATCCCTGCGGAGCCGCATGATAAGGGATGGCCACCGCGCTCAATCGGCCTTTTTCAAGCTGCTCTGGCTGTAGGCTTGGTCGAGTAAAACGCCGCCTAGGTAGAGCTGCACGGCGTAACCGTAATATTGATTGCCGGAGGCGGCGACCTCCTTGGAGGTGGTTTGATTCTGATTGTGGCCACCGCTGTTATGGTTCTTGTTTTTGTTCTGGGAGAGGACGGCGTGTTTGGGGGTGCCGGTGACGGTGATTTTATCGGATTTGAAATCCAGCGACTTGAGGGCGGCGAGGCTCACTTTCTTGGTGCCATGGCCAGCTTGGATGAGATTGACCTTGCCGACGGGGTGGGAATAAATCGTCCACTCGACTCTGAGATCCTTGTTTTGTAAATTGTCCCGGTTGTCTAGGTTGATGTTGAGCTGGATTTTCTCCTCGCGGGTCTTCTCGCTGGAACCTTGGATTTTCTTATAGTCGCTGCCATTATCCAGCGTCACTCGGAGTGAGACATGGGGGAGGACCGGGGCGGCGAGCGCCGAACTGCAAAACATCATCCCGGCGACGATTCCCTTCACAAGCGTTGGTGTTCTCATGGCGGAAGCAATACGCAGAAAATCCCGGCGTAGCAAGTGGGTAACTGAAAGTGATTTTTTTAAGATAAGCCGCTTTCCGGGCTTCATTCTTGGGTGGTCCGCCTTTACGTTGCTCCCGCCATGCTGTCATTCCCCAAGCTCCTCCCCGCCGTCGCCGTAACGATATTACTCAGTCCATCCTCCGTATTTGCCAAGGCGGAGCCGCAAGTGGAGGCGGCGGTGAAGGCGGTCTATCCGGCCTTGGTCCGCATTCATGTGGTGGCGGAGGCGGGCGGTGACGGCCGGATGCAGAAACAACGGGCGAGCGGATCGGGGACGATTATTTCCCCGGATGGCTATATTCTCACCAACCACCACGTGGCTGGCCGGGCGACGCGGATCACGGTGCGGCTGGCGGATCGTCAGGAACTGCGGGCCACGCTGGTGGGCACCGATCCCTTGGCAGATCTGGCGGTGTTGAAGATTGATCGGAAAAATCTCCGCAACCCCGAGGCTCCGCTGCCGGTGGCGAAATTCGGTGACAGCTCGGCTTTGGAAGTGGGCGATCAGGTGCTGGCGATGGGGAGTCCGGCGGGTTTGTCGCAGTCGGTGACACAGGGCATCGTGGCAAACACGGAAATGATCGCGCCCGGTGGGTCGATGCGGCTGGACGGTGAGTCGGTGGGGGAGCTGGTCCGATGGATCGGGCATGATGCGGTGATTTTTCCTGGGAACTCGGGTGGGCCGTTGGTGAATTTGAAGGGGGAAATCGTCGGCGTGAACGAGGTCGGCATCGGCAGTCTCGGCGGGGCGATCCCGTCCAATCTCGCGCGTAAGGTGGCGGACGAGTTGATCGCCAACGGTCAGGTGCGGCGGAGTTGGGTGGGTCTGGTGGCTCAGCCCTTGCTCAAAACGATGGATGCCAAGGCGGGCATTTTGGTCGGCGGGGTGATCGTCGATTCACCTGCGGATAAGGCAGGACTCAAGGCTGGCGATGTGGTCACGCGCTGCAACGGCACCGACATCGCTGCGTCGCGGGCGGCGGAGGATATTCCGGTGTTTAACCGAATTTTGCTAGAATCGCCGATTGGTTCGGTGATTCCGCTCGAAGGTCTGCGGGATGGCAAGCCGATGAGTTGGAAAGTCACCGGCACCGCGCGCGAGCCGGCCGAGCCTCGTGAGAAGGAATTGCTGGCTTGGGGCATCACGGCGCGGGACATAACCGAACTGAATGCCAAGGAAATGCTGCGCGATGACAATCTGGCGGTGCTCGTCCAGAGTCTGCGTCCCGGTGGTGCTGCAGCGGCCGCGAAGCCGACGATTTCACCCGGCGATCTGATCCTCGAAGTGGCGGGCAAGCCGACTCCCAACTTAGCTGAATTGGTCAAAGTCAGTGCGGAAATCACGGCAGATAAAACCGAGCCGGTGCCGGTGCTGGTATCTTATGAACACGATGGCCGCAGCTATCTAACGGTCGTGAAGATCGGTCCAGAGCCGGACGCGGACAAGCCGGGCCTCGCGAAGAAGGCCTGGATCGGCATCGAAACCCAAGTGATTTCCACCGACCTCGCCCTGGCGCTTGGCATCCCCGGCTCCAAGGGCGTGCGGATCACCCAAATGCATCCCGGCAGCCGCGCGGACAAGGCGGGATTGAAAACCGGCGACCTGCTGCTGAAGCTCGATGGCAGCGTGATTCCAACTTCGCGGCCCGAGGATTCAGACGTTTTCCCCGCCCTCATCCGCCAGTATAAGATCGGCACCGAGGCCGCGCTGACCGTGCGCCGGGGCAAGGAGGATCTCGTCATCAAGGTGCAATTGGACGCCAACCCGGAGGGCACCTCGGAACTCGCGTCCTACGATTGCAAGACGCTGGAGTTCAAATCCCGCGATCTTGGTCAAGCGGACCGGGTGGACGAAAAGCTGCCGGATGATTTCAAGGGCGTGCTCATCACCACCATCACGCCCGCCGGTTGGGCAGCACTGGGTGGGCTGGCCGCAGGGGATATGCTGATTTCCATCGACGGGAAGCCTGCGGATTCCATCGAAAACCTGAAACCTATCCTTGCGGATCTCGAAAAAAACCTGCGGAGTCCGGTCGTGCTGTTTGTGCGGCGAGGCATCACCACCCGCTACATCGAACTCGAACCGACTTGGTAAATGCAGAAGTTGAGAGTCTGAAGTTGGAAGTTGAGGGCAAGAAAATGAATGAACGCCCTCCATCTTCAATCGCTGCCTCTCAACCATCGACTCTCAACTCTCAATGATCAATCATCAACTACCCATGAAATCCCGCTTACTGATTTTTTCCGCTATTCTATCTGCCATGCCCGCTATCGCCGCCGAGGGGCCGCTCCGGGATAAGGCGCTGGCCCTATCTGCCTCTAACAAAGACTCGGTGTTGTTCCTCAGCGCGGTCGTCGAGATCGAAGTCACTGCCGGGGATAATCCGGTGAAAAAGGAGGAACGGAAAGTCGAAATGCTCGGCACGGTCATCGGTAAGGACGGCCTGATCGTGGTGTCGCTTTCCACGCTCGATGTCGCATCCACCATCGACGGACGAGTGGTCAACGGGCCACAGGGACCGATGAAGCTCTCCGCCAAGGGCACCACCAAGGAGGTGAAAATCCTGATGCCGGACGGCACCGAAACGCCAGCGAAGGTGTCCTTTAAGGATACGGACTTGGACCTCGCCTTCATCCGCCCGGAGAAACCCGAAAGCGTGAAACTCACACCGGTGGACACGGCGAATTCCGCGCCAATGGCAGTGATGGATGACGTGATCGTCCTCGGTCGCCTCGGCAAGGATCTGAGCCGCGAGCCGGTGGTGATGACTAACGAAGTTATTGCCTTGGTGACCAAGCCACGGACCTTCGGCAAGATCGCCACGCAATCGCTGGGGATGCCGGTCTTCAACAAGGATGGAAAATTTCTCGGCATCGGCATCAATCGCTTCAGTGCCAAGGGTGACAGCGAGAGCCAAGGGGTTGCGCCGTCCAATGTGGTGCTGCCTGCGGCTGATTTACTAGAGGCCGCCGCGCAGGCGAAGTGATGGATCGCGGACGTTTTGATGTAATTCAAGGCTTCTGCCTTACAGGCACTGCGGGCGTCGCGATGTCCGGATAAATATTGATGCGCGGGCGGCTGGAAACGGGATCCTCGTAGGCGAATATCAGATAGCGGATGCCGGGGATGAAGCGCATGGCGCTCTCGCTGGCGACGTTCCATTTATCATCCTGAAGTAGCTCGAAGACCACGGGGGCCATGTTGAAAGCGTTGCGTTGCTCCGGCAGCGGGTACCCGTGGGAGCCGGCGGCGTGCAGCATGCCCTTGTGCTCGCCGATGATGAAGCGGATGTCTTGCTTGTAGAAATTGGCAACGAAGGCCCCGCCATCGGGGAAATTTTTTGGTGAGTCCTCGATCACGAGTACCCGCCAATTGGCTGATTTGGCGGTGGCGTCACCGGGTTTATGCGGGACCGGAACGAAGATCAGCAGCACGGCCGAGAGCCCCGCTGGGATGGTGGCAGTCGCGACTGGCAGCTTGTCCGCAGTGGCGGCGAAGAAGGCGATCAAGTTGTCCTTGGCGAAACAGACGACTGGTTTGGACAGCGCGCCGGTGGGCAGCGGGCAGGGGATTTCCGCACCCTTTTCGTTGAGGGTGAGCAGACCTACCGGATCCTCCGCTGCGCCGAAACTTAGGAATCGGCAGCGGACCGGATGTGCATCCTCGGCGCAGATGATCGCGGGGGAAAACAACAGGAATGTCAGAAAAAACAGACGCATGGGTTGAGTGCTAAATTTCATTTTGACCCAACCAGCGAAAGGAGACGATTTGGAAGCGGCGGCCGAAATTCTTGTTAGCGCTGCTGGTGAGCGCGGCGGTGGCGGTCTCCGCCTTGTCGGCTGGATCAACGTAATTAGGGATGCGCTGCACGACGGCCTCACAGGTGGTGGCGGCGATGACCTTGCCACTGGCATCCTTGGCCTCACCGTAGCCGCGAATGGTGAAGGTGTCCGAGCGGGCGGTGGCGGCATTGCCGAGAACGGCCATGATGTCCGCTTGACTGAGATAGCCCGGCGCACCTTGGTAGCTTGATCCGGTGCCGGCGGGGACATTCTGATATTTGTAATTAGCGACCGTCGCTGCCGGGATTTCAAAGCCGGCGTTGGCGTTCGTGGCGAGGCCTTGGTTCAAGTTTGAATCGTCGATCGCCTGTTGCAGGGCGCCGCGCTGGGCCTTGTTATCAGCAACCGGGCCGAGGCGGCGGTTGACGAAATCCGCGAGCGAGAGGGCCGGGCCGCGCAGTTGGATTTGGGCGACGATGTTTTGTGCCAGAGTTTGCAATTCGGTTTCCTTGTATTCGCGCGGTCCCATCCAATAGGCGTCAGTGATGCTCGTGGCGGCCCCGCCGTGGGCCGATGACTCGCTGACGGGTAGTCGGAAGCGGCTGATCCGGGACTCGCGCTTGCTGGCAACCGTGGCGGAGAGTTTGACAAATGAGGAGGTCTTGTTGGTCTTGTCTAGCAGATTGATAATGGCTTGGCTGTCATGCACCGAGCCTAACATCGCCTTCCATGCGGCGACCGAGGTGGAGTTGATGTTGAAAGCACCGTTCATCATCTGCCAGGAGGCGATCAAGGTATGTGGCGTGGCTGAATTGAGGTCGGTGGTCAGGGCGGTCGCGTTTTTTCCATTGGGCGTGAATGGAGTGAGGCGTGGATCTGTTAGCGGGATGCCGGCCATGAAATCCGTAGCGAGAGCGGAGGTGGTTCTGCCGCTGCCGAACGCCCCGGTTTGATCGCCCAGACCGGAGCAATAGAAGTGATCGTAAAGGGCGAGATTGAGGAGGAAGGAGTGGTCGAGATAGGTATAAGAACCGCTGGTCGAATAGCGGTTAGGATCCAGTAAAGGGTGGGCCCAGGAATTGCCGATGGGTTGGGCGAAACGTGGTAGGTAGCCTGAGGAGCCGCCGGGGTTCGCACTGTTCAGGCTGGCGAGCGACTGGATCGGGCCGAGTGGGATGTCGTATTGGGCACCGAACTTGATGCCGCTGTTGCCGGTCTGGCCGGTGATAGAATTGCCGCGACCGGAGTTGAAATCGTACTGGAAGAGCTGCGCGGTGCCATTTTCCAACCGTTGCACGGAAACTTCGTGGGAATGGTTTGCCGCCCCCTCGGTAACGACTTTTTGTGATGAGGAGCCGATGTCCGCATGGGCGAAGCACCAGGGTTTGGTGGCCAGTTTCCCGTCCTCGGCATTCACGTCATATCCGCCTTTGGTCGCCTTGGCCTGTGCGCTCACGACCACAAAAGGCTTGGCGGTGAGGATACTTTTAATGGGAACGGAGGAATGGGAAAACATTTCCATGGTGTTCCAGGAACCGGTTTTCGGGCAGCGCAGAGTTCCACCGGCACCGATGAGGGTATCCTGCAAGCCCGTGGGGGATTCGTAATCCATTTCAATGATTTGTGAGGACACAGAGGGGGGAGTTGTCTGATTGGCTGTCCCTGCTGGGGCCGCGAACATCTCAATGTCGAATTTGTTCAAACAGAGACCGGGAACGCTCAATGGCGCGAATTGGACATAGAACTGATCCTGAGCGCGGGCTCCGATGCAGCCTCCGCGGGCACCGGACGCTAATGTTGGAAGTTTGCCAGGCTCGACTTCAGATCCTGAGACGCGGCCCGCAGCGGACGGACAGAACCAGTCCAAATCGAAGCCGATGCCATCGCCCTGCCAGCCGGGAAGGGCGTCGAGAGTTTGAGTCCGGGAGTTACTGTTGTCCCAGTCCGAGAAGAAGCGGGTATTACTTTCCTCATTTTGCCATGTCAGGTTGGGATTGATAAAGGGCGAGAACATCATCACTTCGCCGGGCAGCATGCGGAAGGTGGGTGAACCCACCGCCGGGACGGTTGGGGTGCCGCCGTTGGTTTTCAGGGTCATGGCGAAACGCTTGTTGATATTCCCGGTTTCAGCCGCCTGATAATACAATTCATCGAGTGGTGCCAGGTTCTTAGTCATGGCGACGTCGTTCCGAAAAACTTGAACGGCGAAAGGGACGTTACCAAAAACAATTCGCAGTTGGCTAAATTCCAAGGCGACGTTGTAGGGGTTACGCAAAGTAACTACCGGCGTATAGAGTAAATGAAGCAGATATTGATAGGATGAGCCGGCAAAGTTTGAATCCCATGGACCATGGAGATGGCTGCTAGCCAGCATTGGAACATTGGTGGGTGGAGCTGTGTTAACAGGATACTTATAAATGTCCCGGGTCATCAGGCTGAATACGACTTGCACCTTGGCAATGGTCGGCATGAGCACGATCCCAGGCGGGGGGGTGCGTTTCACATCACGAACTGGAACGGCTGGAGTTCCTGTGGTTATGGCCGAATCGGTTGCGGCTTGCCAGTTAGGTGCGCCTTGGGCTTGGAGGACAGGCACCCCGCCGGAGTTGATGAGCCTGCCGGTGCTTGCATCATTGTCCTTATAGATCCGTGCGATTTGGTGCAGGGATTCCCAGCGGGGATCGGAAACATCGGTGAAGCCAGCCAATCTTGAGGCGTAAACGCCCTTGCCGGAATAACTCGCGGGCAGGGTGCCTGAGTTGGCGAGGAGATTGATGTCCTCCTTCAGTCCACCGCTTGCGGTATCCGTGAAGAGGCCGACGGAGGTGGTGGTGACATCATGGCCGAGGGGCTTGAGATTGGCTCTGGTGCCGCTGGCGAGACTCTCGGCAGCAAGGGCAAGGTTAGAGTTGCTGATGCCTTTGGCGATGGTGGGATATTGGATGGAAGTTTTTTCAAAGAACGAGCGGTCCAGCTTGTCGAGTCCCGTGATCAGGCTTGCATTTGGACTGGCACCGGAGCCCAGTTGTGCGGTTTTTACGTCAGCGGTGGCGGCCGCGTCCACATAGGGGGTGTTGATGCGGACTTTGACGCCCTCATCCATGACTGCGTAGGCGTAGCCCCCGCGCGGGATAGGGACTTTGGTGGCGGAAACGAGGTCCGATGTCGTCGCACTGCTGCCGAGCGTGCCCTTGCCCCAGAGAGTGACCGGCGAGGCGACCGCAGTTTTGGCATAAGTCACTTGGTTGCTTGCCTTGCCATCGAGGGAGGAGGCCAGCCAGCCGACAAATTTCGCGTCGCGGCTGGTTTTTGAGTAATCGTTGACGACTGGTAGCGGGGTGGTGGGCATGGAATTCCATACTCCGGTCAGGCGTGGATTGGCGGCATTCAGCGGGTCCACGTCGGCGCGGGCGGTGACGCGTTGGTCCGGCCCGGCATTTTTCTGGAGGTCGCCAAGGGCGAGCATTAGGGCGAGCCGGGCATTGGCGCGGGCGGCCGACATGGCATCGGCCTGGCTGGCATTGCGGAGGGAAATGCTGGACAAGGTTAGTAGCCCAACCGCGATGACCGTGAGCAGGATCATCAGGGAAATGGTGACAACCAAGGCGAAGCCGCGTTTGTGGGACGGGTTGGTGCTAGTGCTTGGCCGATTCATTCGAGCGAGTTTTGGGTTTTTTCTCATGCTGGCGATTGGAACCTGAACGGGTTGCCGGGTCTGGTCGAGACGAGGCGATGCTGGATTTTGCGTCATTCACGAACGACATGACGAGTGGCATTGTAAATACCATGAAATCACTAGCAAGGTGTAATTTTGGGTGATGGGGAAAATCACGACGGATCAGGTCCGCAAATTATGGGTTGCAGCGCACGCGAAGAGATGGATTTCAAGGCTTGGTGATCGATTTCCAAGAACATGATGCAGTTGTCGAGTGAATCTTCCTTGCCTTGACTGAGGAGGCGGGAAAAATACTGACCGTGCTAGAAATTTGCATTGATCGTGTGTCGTCCGCTGAAGCCGCAGCACATGGGGGGGCGGACCGTGTGGAACTTTGTGCGAACTTGCCCGAAGGCGGAACCACGCCGAGTGCGGGCATGATCCGCGGTGTGAGATCGGTTTTTTCTGGCGGATTGATGGTGATCGTCCGACCACGCGGCCATGATTTCCTTTTCACTGAAGCCGAAATGGAAGTGATGATCCATGACATCCGCGTCGCTCGGGAATTGGGTGCCGATGGCGTGGTGATCGGCTGTCTAACCGCCGATGGACGGGTGGATGTGCAAAGGTGTGAGCGCCTCATCAAAGCCGCTGGTGCGCTGGACATCACGTTTCACCGGGCATTCGACATGTCACGGGATCGGGGCGAAGCGCTCGAAGACATCATCGGACTCGGCATCAATCGCGTGCTCAGTTCGGGCGGACAATCCGACGTGCCCTCCGGCATCGCACAACTAACAGCATTGGTCAAGCAGGCGGCCGGTCGCGCCTCAATCATGCCCGGCGGCGGGGTGACGGAGCAGAACCTGGGAGAAATCGTCCGAGCGTCCGGTGTTAGCGAAATTCATCTCAGCGCAAGGCATGAAGTGCGCGGCGGGATGACCTGGTTCAACCCTCATTGCTCCATGGGCAGTTTCACCAAGGACGATGAATATGGCTGGAAGGAAGCCAGTGCGGACAAAGTGCTCCTGTCCAAAATCGCCCTAACCGCAGCTCTCGCCGAACGCTACGTATGAACCCGCTACGCCTTGCCATCGCGGGAATCCACATCGAGAGCAGCACGTTTTCGCCGCTACGGACTCGCCGTGAGGATTTCCTAACAACCCGGGGCGATGGGATGCTCGAGCGGTATCCATTTTTGAAAAATCCCGAATTCGCGGCCATCCAAGCGGTGCCGCTCGCGCACTTCCGGGCAATACCGGGCGGGCAGGTGAGGCGCGAATGCTATGAGGTGATGAAACAGGAAATCCTCCGCCGGCTAACGGATGCGGGGGCGGTTGATGCGTTTTACTTCGACGTCCATGGCGCGATGGCGGTCGAGGGATTGGAGGATGCAGAGGCGGAATTGTTAGCCGCGATTCGCAACATCACCGGTCCTAGCATGCCGATCACCTGCAGCCAGGATCTTCATGGGAACGTCACTGCCGCTTTGGTGCGCACGGTCGATTTCATCACCACCTACCGCACCGCGCCGCATGTGGACTGGATGGAGACACGCGAACGCGCCGTGCGACTGCTGTTGGATTGGTGGCGAGATCCGCGACCGATATTCCGGGCGCGGGTCGGTATCCCGGTGTTAGTTTCGGGTGAAATGTCGAGCACCGAGACCGAGCCGGGAGAGAGTTTGTATGCGCCGCTGGTTGCCGAGTCCCGTTTGAATGGTGTATGCGACGCATCCTTGTGGGTGGGATATGCGTGGGCAGATCAAGCCAGATCGATGGCTTCCGCCGTCGTGACCGGAACCGATGCGGCGGCGGTGAAAGCATGTGCCGAAGCGATTGCTCACCGGTATTGGAAGGCAAGGGAAGCATTCCGATTCATCGCTCCAGCCGGCCCGGCGGAGTGGTGTTTGGATGAGGCGTTGAAACAAAACCAAAGGTCAGTCTTTCTCAGTGATGCGGGGGACAACCCGACTGCCGGCGCTGCCGGTGACGTCCCCGCGACCCTGGCGGCACTGCTCCGGCATCCGGGTTTTTCCGATAGCGCCACTGCGATCTTTGCCTCGATCCCGGATGCCGTCGCTATCGAGAAATGTTCCAGTCACGCGATCGGCTCCCGAGTCACACTGAGTCTCGGCGGGAAACTTGATCCCATCCACGGCACCCCGCTTGAAATTGAAGGAACGCTGTTAGTTCTTGTCAATGACGACGCGACGGCGGGTCGGCAAGCCGTTGTGCGTTCCGGAGGAGTCCATGTCATCATCACCGAACGCAGAAAACCATTTCATCTGAGGAAGGATTTCCTGGCCCTCGGACTAGATCCCTTGGAGCACACGGTCACGGTCGTGAAGATCGGCTATCTGGAACCCGAGATGAAGGCGATGGCGAGCCATCACCTGCTAGTAATGTCAGCCGGTGCCGTCCAACCGCTTCTAACATCAATTGACTATCAGAATTTGAAGCGTCCGATTTATCCGTTGGATCCCAGCTTCGATTGGAATCCGACGGCCAAAGTCTTCAGCTCCTTCGGCTGATCGTAACGGATTTCACGGTTCATACTGAGGGAGCGTTGTCGGCTCAAGGTGTAGGTAGGTAAAATTGGGGGTCCGTCCGCGCGAGGATTTCAGAAGCTGAAAAGCCCGCTTCCCGCAGACTGGCGATGGATAGCGAATCGTGGCGTTTTGCCAGGCGTTTTCCCGTCTCGTCGAGCATCAGTGGGTGGTGGAAATATAGCGGTTCGGGCAGTTCTAGCAGAACTTGAAGTCGGCGGTGGACATGGGTGGAGGCCAGCAAATCTTCGCCACGGGTGACGTGGGTGATGTTTTGGAACGCGTCATCCACCACCACAGCGAGGTGGTAGGCGGTGCCGATGTCTTTGCGGGCGAGCACGACATCGCCTAACAAGCGGGGCTGCACGGGGATTTCTCCGAAGCGCAAGTCGTGGAAGGTGAGGGGACCCGTTAGGACATCAGCCGCGCAGGCGTCCAAGCGCCACGCATGGGGCAGGCCGGAGGCGAGTTTTGCTAGCTGTTCGTGTGGAGTTAGATTGTGGCATGTGCCGGGATAGACCTGGGTATCCGGGCCTTGGGGAGCCGCGCCCATGCGTGCCCACTCATCTTGGATTTCCTTGCGAGTGCAGAAACAGGGATAGACCAGATTCCGTTCGCGCAGGGAGGCGAGTGCCGCCGCATAAGCTGCCGTCCGGCTGGTTTGGCGCAGGGCGAGGCCTTCCCATGGCAGCCCGAGCCAGTTTAAATCCGTCTCGGTGCTTTGGTAAAATTCCTCCCGCACGCGCGGGCCATCGATGTCCTCGTGACGCAGCAGGAAAATCCCGTCCGGAGAATTCCTCGCGAGCGAGAACGCCACCCGCGCCGCCAGCACATGGCCGAGGTGCAGTCGTCCGGTCGGGCTGGGTGCGAAGCGCGTGATCATAAAAACGAGTCAGTCCACGACTACGGTTATTTGAATAACACGTCCACTCCCATCGCGGATTCGCGCATGAATTTCGGCAACGCCTGCGGGGCGCGGGTGCGGAAAATTCGATAGATAAAGCTGAGCAGACTGAGCGTGAAAAACCGATCCAGCAGTCGATAGCCGCGCTTTTTTCTGACCATCAGACTGATCATCCAAGCGATGGTGCGGCGTTTCAGTTTGAAGGGCACGAAGGAGATTTTCACCCGATAGCGCTGGCGGATTTCCTTGGGCCAGCGTTGTTTGTAATGTCGTTTTGCCGCGCGAATCTGCTCTGCTAGAGTTTCGTCGAAGGGCAGGAGATAATACCGTCTAGCAAGTAGGATCATCCCAAAAGCGTCCCGCATGTGCTCGATGTCATCGACCGGCAACTCCGCCTCGCGGGCGAGTTGAATCATCCGGGGAAACAACTCTGCCGCCGCCTCGCCGCCGCGGAGCGCGCGTTCGGGATCGGTGATGAAGTGGGAGACGATCTTGCGCACGCCGTGATTGATGAATATGCAATCCCAATACATGTGTACCATCGGCGGGACCCTGACGCGCCGGAAAAACAGTTTCTGCCGGGCGAATTCCTCAATGTAGAGCAGTTCGAGAATCTGCGTGTCCGAGTGGCGCAACAACTCCAGCACCGCCGGCGCGCGTTCCGGCCCGGAATAATCCTCGATGATCGTCTCCACGGATTTGCCATACTTGAACACCCCGATGGCGGCCAACGTGTTCAGCCGGATCCAAACATCGCGATTTTCCGCTTCCAGAAATGCCAGTCGCCCGAACCGGTGCCAGCCGCCGGTTTGGCACCAGACCGAGACACCTACGATGTTTTTCGCGGTCGCCAATTCGCGTGAGAAGCGCTCGCAATCCCGGCCAATGAACGAGGGATACTCGCCCGCGCCCTCGTATTCGCGGCGGGCCTGCAGCTCGATGATCTTCTTGTGCGGCACTTGGAAAAACGCCCGGTTCAGTGGCAAGTAGCGGAAAAAATCACTCTCGCCGTGTTTCATGGAGACGATGAAATTGGGCGAATCCACATCCTTCAAAGTCTCCGCCAAGGTGCCGCTGTGCCAGATCAAATCCCCGATCCGATGGGCGCCTACGGTCCATGTCCGGAGGATCAAATTTTTCCCGCGTTTTTCAAATTCCGGCAACAGCAGCTTGAGCAACTGGTTCGTCTCCTTCGCGCTGGTTAGATGGAGTTGGGTGCGTAGAGGATCGCTCACATCATGGCCGTCACTCTCGCCGATGCGCACGATCAGCCCGGCCAGTTGCGGGAAATCATCCAGCACCCCGCAAACCAGGTCGCGGTAGTAGTTTTCCAAGACCCGTGGATGGTCGCCGATGCCAGCCGCCACCGCCGGGGTCATTGGTAGGACATCGGTGGTGAGGTAAATTTTCAGGCCGAACTCCTCATGCAGGATGTCGAACAAGCACCGGAATTTCCCCCGAAAAAGCGCGATCTGCGCCGCCGCTTCCGGCTCGTGCAGCAGGTGCGGAGCGAGGTGGGCAAGGTCGTCCAGCGTGACGGAGTTGTAACCTTGAGCCGCCACGTCGCGGGCGAAGTGCCGCAGGTCTGTCTCAATTTGCGCCCACTGGGTTTCATCCGCCCCGGCGAGGTGGGGGAAGGGGATTTTCGACCAGTTGACCCGCTGATGGTCGTAGCCCCGGAAAAACGGGCCAATCGCGTCGATTAGAAAAATTTCCATGGTAGCTTGCGGAAAGTTCTCCGTCCGGGATTGCTCTGCCACCAGAACCCTTCGCTGTCGAGTTCGTCACCAAGTTTTTTCAGTTCTCATGCGTGGCGCGCATCGAGATCGTTTAGGTCGTCCACGCCGAAGTCCAAGGCCGTCGGAATCACGGCGCTTTGAGAGGCTCGATGTGCTTGAAGAGGCGAAACAGATCGCTGTTCGAGGTGAAGATCGCGGTGGTGTCCTTGCCGATGGTCTTGTTATAGGTATCGAGGGTTTTTACAAACTGATAGAAGTCAGCGGCGGAGGGGCTGGAGTTGTAGGCTTCGGCATAGATCCCGGTAGCCTCGGCGTCGGCTTTGCCTTTGATTTCCTGCTCCTTGCGGTAGGCTTCGGATTGGATCGACAGCAAATCACGTTCTTTACGGCCGATGATTTTCGCGGCCTCTCCGGCTCCTTCCGAGCGGAAGCGGTCGGCGATCTGCTGGCGCTCCGAGGCCATGCGGGCGTAGATTTTATCAATGACGCCGGGCTTGTAGTTGATGCGTTTGAAGCGGACGTCGATGAGTTCGATGCCCCATGAGGCGACAATTGGCTGGGCGGCGGCGAGGATTTGTTGATCGAGGGTTTTCCGGCCGAATTGGATGGGCGGCAGGAGACCAAGGTTCGAATTGGCGGCGGTGAGCGCTTGATCGCGGGCGGGTTTGCGGTCCTTGTCGCTGCGGATGACCTCGATGATGTCGTGGGCGGCGATCACGCTGCGGGTCTCGCTGCCGATGATGTCGTCTAGTCGGGAAATGGCGCTGCGCTCATCGCGGAGTTTTTCATAATACATCAGCGGGTTCGAGATCCGCCAGCGGGCGAAGTTGTCCACGGAGACATAGAGCTTGTCGCGCGTCGTCATCTCAGTGGCCGGTCCGTCCCAGCCGAGGATGCGTTTTTCGATGCGGTTGACCTGCTGGATGAATGGTATTTTCCAATGCAGTCCGGCTTCGTTTTTCGCGGGATTGGAATTGATCGGATCGCCCACAGGTTTGCCGAACTCGGTGATGAAGACCTGCTCGGTTTGATCGACCGTGTAGAGGCAACTGGAAATGATGATAAAGCCACCGACGAAGATGATGGCGGTGATGACGAGAGAGGTGAGTTTCATAATGTTAGAACAGAAAATCCTAGGTTCACTTGAGGTTCATGAGGGGGAGAAATTGCTTAGCGTCCTCGTCGATGATGATTTTCGAGCCGAGCTTGGGCAGCACCTCGTTCATGGTTTCCAGATAGAGGCGTTGTTTGGTGATCGCCGGGGCTTTGTCATACTGGATGAGAAGCTGCTTGAAGCGGGCGACATCGCCCTGCGCCTCGTTGATGCGCTGGACGGCGAAACCATCCGCTGTAGAAATCCGCTGGTCGGCGAGTCCCTTGGCCTTGGGGATGATGCGGTTGTATTCGCCGTTCGCTTCATTGATGAGCTGCTCGCGTTCCTGTTGGGCGCGGTTCACATCGTCGAAGGCACGCTGCACCGGGGCGGGCGGATGTACGTCCTTGAGCTGGATCTGATTCGCGGTGATGCCCATGTCCAGAGTCTTGAGCACCTCTTTGAGATGGTTGAGCGCCTCCAGCGCGATCTCAGTGCGGCCGATCGTTAGAACCTCGTCCACCGTGCGGTCGCCAATGACCTCGCACATCGCGCTTTCCGTTAGGTCGCGTAGCGTGGAGCCGGGATTTTTCACTTTGAACAGGTATTTCTCTGGGGATGAAATTTCGTATTGGACGATCCACTCGACCTGCGCAGCGTTCAGATCGCCCGTGACCATGTCGCGTTCCAGATCGCCTTGGCTGCTAGTTTGATCCGGGTTTGTGGAGCCGGGTGTGCCGAAGCCGAACTCGAGCTTCAACTGCCGACGTGCAGGGACGATGGTCGCGGAGTCGATCCCATAAGGCAGTTTGAAATGCAGGCCGGGTGGGGCGATTTCCTGAAATTTCCCGAAGCGTTGCACAACAGCTTCAGCCTCGGGGCTAACCGTAAAGTAGGACGAGAAAATGCCGATCAACAGGAAAATGCCGAGCGGGAAAATGATGAGCCACTTGAGCGAAAGGGCGGGCAGTTCCAGCTTCGGTCTGACGAAGGTGATGGTGTTCTCAATGGGTGGTGGTTTCATGATGGAAAAATCGCGGTGGTCGCGCGGGTGGAGGTTCGCCCGCGAGGTTAATCAGAATCGACGGATTGGGAACGTCGAAAATTCGGCAAAGATTGTAAGCGCTTGCAAAAGCTTCGGGATCGTCAGGTACTATAAAATTTATTCCGCCATTCCTGATGATTCGCTTTGACGAACTACGGCGATCTTCGTAGAAGAATACGTCATTGCAAACATGAAGTGTCCGCGTTGTGTCCAGCGAATCCACCGAGCTGCGGCGTCCTGCCCGCATTGCGGCTTCACGCTAGCGGATGCGGACGCCCGGTTTGGTGATGAGGATGTGAGAATCCGCAGCCTCACCGACACCGCCGGCATCCTCCGCCGTGGCGACCGCCAGTGCGTCGAGGCGGCGATGGAGAAAATCACCTGCCGTTTCCCACAACTCTTCGTGGCCATCTACACTGGCTCGCTTGGAGAAATTTCCAACATCCGCCAATTCGGTTTTTGGCTCTTGAACCGCGCTGCCTTCGAGGACGTACCGGTGGGAAAACCGAATGAAGCCGGTATTCTCATCACCATCGATCCAGAGTCCAAAGCCGCTGGGATGGTTTTCGGTTACCTGCTAGATCCTTTTCTCGAAGAGGCGGACACCTTCGAGTGCCTGTCCCGCGCCCACGCCTATTGGTTAGAGGGCCGCTATGCGGACGGAATCCTGCGGGCCATCAACCACCTCGACAGCATCCTTTCCAAGCGCAGCCGCCAAGCCCGGCGCGATCCGGAACACTTTGAGCGCCGGATTCTCGGACCAGCCCACTTGGGCGATCTCGTCCGCCGCATTCGGGCGGGACACCGGATCGTGGCCCCCGAACAAGAATCGACGGAGGTGACACGGTGAAATTTTTCCCGCTCCTCGCCGCTTGCGGCCTCTTGATTTCTAACGGTTTCGCCCTCGACGAGCCCATGTTGCCCACTTGGCACGGCAACGAGCGGGCCGAGCTCCAGGCCAAGGGCTGGGTGCCGGGAGCCATTCTACTCTCCGCCGATCCCGTCCCTGCCGAGCCGCTCAAAGTGGAGCAACCCAAGCCCGAGGAAATCGCCGAAGACCTCAAGCCATCTCCGGAAATCCTCGAAAAATTTCTCCCTGCTTACTTTGCCGAGCGCCCCAAGAATTTCCTGATCGATCCCCAAGGCCTGCTCAGTCCCGCCGACTATCGGGACCGGCTCGGTTTCCTCAACTACCACGCCAGTGACTCCTCCATCGACCTCTTCGTTTACGTCATCGGCGGCGAGCAGGAAATTCCCAGTGCGGTCCGCGAGGAGGAAATGATCGAGCGCTTTTTCTCCGCAGGCCGCCCCGCCGCCGTCGTTTATTATTATCTCGGCGCGCCCCAGCGTTCCGTCGTTTACCTGAGTCCCTCCATCACGGATGCCGTTTCCGCCGCCGAGCAACGCCGGGCCTTGGAGAGTTCGGTCATGCAGGCTTTTGAAAAAACCAAACCCTCCGAGCAGTTCGAAAAATTCCTCGTCCAGATGTCCATCCGCATTTACTGGATGGAACGTATGCTCGCAGGCGCACCTGCTGTGGAATCCGTCGCTCCCATCGCCAACAGCAATGAGCAGGACGCGACGAAATCCGCAAAAATCCTCTGGCTCCGCAACCTCGCCATCCGCAGCGCGATCCCCACCGCTGCCATCCTCGGAGCCTTCATGACCATCTTCGGCTTCCTGCATTGGCTGCGGCTGCGCGCACGTCATCGCTTTCCCGAGTTCGAGGTAGAACCTCGGCTCGGCGGCTCTCATGCCGCCGGGATCGGTGCCGTGATTTCCTTCGCCAGCGCCGGACTGCCGCCCGCCTCGCAGCGGGATCAGGTCCCGGACTACCTCCGCCGCGCTTGAGCCGATCATGTGGAAATTTCCAATCATCTTCGCCTGCCTCCTCGTCGCCGCCTGTGCGCCCACGGGCAGCCGCAACCTGCACCAAGTCGATGCCCATGTCTGGCGCTCCGCCCAGCCAGATGCCGTCGGCTTCCAGGACTTGAAAAGCGCCGGCATCCGCGAAGTGCTCAGCCTGCGCCACTGGCATTCGGATGAGAAAATCGCGCAAAACCTAACCGTCCACCGCATCCCGATGGATGCGCAAACCATCCGCGATGCAGACATGATCGCCGCCCTGCGCGTCCTCACCCGTGCGAAAGGACCGGTGCTCGTCCACTGCTGGCATGGCTCCGACCGCACCGGTGCCGTCATCGCCATGTATCGGATGGTCGTCCAACACTGGCCCCGTGAAAAAGCACTCGCCGAGTTTCTAGAGCCGACTTACGGCTACCACGCGGGAACTTATCCAAACATCCGCCACTACTTGGAAACCGTGGACATCGCGGCGATCCGTCGTCAGGTCGGCGGGGATGGATGGCAATGGTAGGGTCGTGCGCGAGCCATCAAGGAGTGGCGATCTCTGATCCGCCGCGGCCCATGAGAAGCCAATGCTCCGAGGAAACCGCCCTTCATTGTCCTTCCATGGGCAGGCGATTCGGAGATCGCCACTCCTTGTTTCCCCGAATAAATCGTAAGTTCCAAGGCGCTCCAATCCGCCCCTATCATCCGCAAGAGCGCACTCAACAGGCTCACTCAACAACTCACCGCTGCCCTGCCGCGGGTCAGGGTCAATTCCGTGTGCCCCGGCTGGTATCGCAGGGAAATGGGCGGGCATCTCGAATGTGACCCAAATGCTTGTGCTTGTTATTCGGGACTGGTACCCGTCGTCGTCGCCACGCTGGAGCCTTGCGCAGGTGATGAATGGTAAATCGGAGTATTCTGTCCGCATTCATTCATATGCTTGTTAGTCGGGACTGCCCCCTTCGAAATTCAAGATTTGCACACCGGCCCATTTCTGCGAGAACTGACTCAGCCACATTACCCATGAACCCCCAGCCATCAAAAAACGGAAAGCGTCACAACTGGACCCGTAGGCAAATCGCCATGCTCGGAACGATTCCAGATGCCGCTCTTTCGAGAAAACTCGACTTGTGTGTCGCCACCGTTCTCAAGAAGCGCCAAAAACTCGGCATCCCCGCATCGCGTCCTCCCAAGACCATCAATTGGACGCCTGAAGCAATCGCCTTGCTAGGCAAGATTCCCGACAGCGAAGTCGCCAGAATCTACGGCATGAACATCCTCTCAGTTCATAAAAAGCGGGTTGCCTTCGGCATCCGATGCTACGCCCGCAAATCCAAAATCTGGCACTACTGGACGAAAAAGGAAATCGCCCTCCTAGGAAAGATGCCGGACGGCAATGTCGCCCTCAGAACCGGAATTAAAAAAGCCTCCGTCGCCTGGAAACGCTGCAAACTCAAAATCCCACCCTTCACCCAAAAGCGCCCGAAAAAACTTCTCACCGACTGGACCCGCAAGGAGATCGCCGTCCTTGGCAAAATGACCGACGCCGCAGCCGCAGCGTCCCTCGACCTCGCGCACTCTGCCGTCCGCAAAAAACGCATTGCCCTCGCCATCCCACCCTTCGGCCGATCCTCTTCCCATTGAAAATCTATCCCGGCCATTTTCCTCGGCAAAGCCATAGGCAACGACGGAAAACACAGCGGCGACGAACCAAAAACCCGTCCCGGCGATTTACCCCGACACCCATACGATTTCGACCAAGTCGAATGGCTCAGAGGCGTCGGCCTTCGAGATGATCTGAATCTGCATTCATGGGTTCAAATAACTTCAGCGCCTGAAAGATGCAGGCGAGGGATTTCTTTCTCTCGATCGGGAAACAGTTCTCATCGGGGTCAGTCTCATCGGTACCAGTCCTTGGAAATCAATATCAAGAATCAAAAATATTAAAATCCAAGGATCGACCCCGGTGACGCTTCTTCACCACCTTCCCGGCCACGCCGGCGACCGTGCAAGTCGTATCGGGGAAATCCAGCGACGGTGATACACCGCCATTACCGGATGAGGCAAAGAAAACCCCGGCGCGGATGGGCCACGCCGGGGTTTGGGAAACGCCTTGGGAATTCACGCTTTCACAGCACCGCCACCTGCGCCACGTCCGACCACTCGCCGGGGCCGTTGGCGCCGATGGCGTGGACGCGGACGTAGATCCTCGTCAGCGGGGTGAGCCCGGTTTTTGCCATGTTTTGCGAGTTCGTGTGCGGGGTGGAGGCGGACCACGGGCCGTTCACGGGGTCCGCCGTGGTTTGCATCTCGTACGAGTCCGCGTGCGTCACCGGGGCCACTTTGGCGACGATGCCGCCGGAGAGTGGACCGGCTTTGAGGCGCAGGTTTCCCGGTTTGGCGGGCGGCAGATGGCTGTGTTCCGGGGCCTTGCGCAGCTCGAAACCGGAGGCCACCAGCATCATGCGGTTGCCGTCGGCGATGAGTTCACAGTCCGCAGCCACGCGCTGGAGGACGTGGATGAGTTCCTTCCGGGTGGAGGCGCGCGCCTGCGTGGCGTTCTTGGAGTCCGCCAAGTCCAGTGCGTCGCCATAATTCGTCGTCGCAGTCAGCACATCCGCCGGCGTGGGGTCCACGGTGGCGAAGTAGGTGAGTCCATCGCCCGTGCTTAGGGCATGGTGGACGCTGCCTCCAAAGGTGCGCAGCCCGTCGGCAGACTTCCTGCCGAATCCTGTTTTCAATTCGTTCATGGTTTTGGTTTTCTAGGGTTTGGGGTTTGTTTTCACATCCCGCCGCCGGGACGGATTCCCGGCGGGCGGAAAGGGGGTTTACGCGGGCACGCGGCAGTGCTGGCCATGGGAAAACGCTTCATTGCCGGTTGGGGATGCTCCATCCTCAGTTGGGGATGCTCCATCCCCGGTTGGGGATGCTCCATCCCTGGTTGGGGATGCTCCATCCTCGGTTGGGGATGCTCCATCCTCGGTTGGGGATGCTCCATCCCCGGTTGGGGATGCTCCATCCCCGGTTGAGGATGCTCCATCCCCGGTTGGGGATGCTCCATCCTCGGTTGGGGATGCTCCATCCTCGGTTGGGGATGCTCCATCCCCGGTTCGGGATGCTCCATCCCCGGTTGGGGATGGCCCGTTTCCGGTTGCGCTTTCGGTTGGAAAGACGGCCTTCATGGATCGGAAACCTTTACTTGGAATTCCGTGGCTCTGGCAAGCCCTCTTCCTGATCCCGCCGGGAATGCCCGTGGTTGCAAGGATTTCCCCGCATGGCGCGGCTGGGGAATTACTAAGGAAAGGTGATGCTTTTTGCATGCCTATCCGATTCCCCAACCTTCCCGAACCATCCGGCTGGACGCAGGACACTCAAGCCTTCTTTCGCCACTCCGCCGCCTGTCTTGCCCGTTGACTTCCAAACGATTCCACCTCTATCCTCACCACGTCAATACAACTTCCCAGACAAAAAGAAGCGGGAGCTCCCAGCCCCCTGGACCATCTTTAAACCGATAAAATTTCCCCATATCCTGATTTACCGCTTGGCTCGCCAGCATGAACACCCTATCAAGGGTTTGATGAACGAGGTCGCCAAGGTCTGTAATTCCGGGTCGGGTATTACCCTAATCACCGACCGGTCGGTTAATACCCCCCAAACCCGACCGGTCGTTCAATAAGACTGTTCGGCAAATATGAAGAATCAAACATATCCAGTCGTCAGCAAGTCAATAAGTGGCAGATTTTTCACTGATGAGAGTTGCATCTACTGCGAGCTTTGCGTTGAGACGGCACCTGCTAATTTTGCTTATGATGACTCAATAGGTTGTGCTTACTTATTCAAGCAGCCGTCAACAGACGAAGAGATTCGCCGTGTTATCGAAGCACTTGAAGGTTGTCCTACAGAATCAATCGGAGACAGGGATAATTACAAACCTAATCCGAGAGTATTGGAAGATGACCCATGGGGGCTTGACTCGGGAGTGACACCAAAAAGTCTGGGAGGAGCGCTATTCCAGTCAATCGGGAGACTCTTCAGAAACAAGTAACCAAGAAGCCGAACAAGTCATGGATGTCAACCGCCCATAATCAACTCAATTTCCTTCTCATGCTCACCGCAATGACGCGGTGACATCACGTCAAACGTTAGCCAAAGAAAAAAAGACATGAACAACACAGACAAGCCTGCACCGCCGCCACAACCCGGACCGAACACGCCAACTGGCAATCCCGGCACAAAGGGTGGAGATATTCCCCACACACGATGAAGACTGAGGAACTCTGGAAGCAGTATCAGAGCTACACCCGCGACCTTACCGAGCATTCGCGCAAGTTGGGGTTTGCTGGCGTGGCTATTTGCTGGATTTTCCGAAGCTCTAGCTTTACGTTTCCGCCCATGATCTATTTGGCGCTGGCGTTTTTCGTGGCCTACTTTATTTGTGATATTTTTCATTACCTTGTTGGCGCGGTTATTACGAAGCGATACGTCGAGAAGGAAGAGTTCCGATTATTCCAAGAGACGGGATCTGTGGATGGCGATGTGCCGAAGCCGCGTTGGCTCGATTGGCCAGCATACAGATTTTTCATTGCGAAGGCGATTTGTATGATTGTCGCGTTCATTTTCATAGGGTGCGAGCTAGTGGTGAGGTTGGCACATTAGCATTCCGGAACGGCCACTTTATGACACGCCAAAGAAAACGAAGAATGGCTAACAAGACGCGGCTCATAACGGGCCATAAGCTTTTCAATTTCTTTTTCATTCACCCTCCCTTCGCGCCCGTATGAGCGCTTTAACGTTGTGCCAGAAAATGAATGCATGAAGACCTGATACAGGTTCGTTCACTCGGAGTGAATTTCTACGTTCTGCGTGACTCGAAAGGACTCTACCTCATCGACGGTGGATTCATCGGAGGTCGCTACCTGCTTCGGCGTGCATTGGAGAAACAAGGATGGGCGAGCGAACGGATCGCTGGAATCATCGTTACGCATGGCCACCTCGATCATATTCTGAACATCGGCAGAATGGCAGAAGAGACCGGAGCGTGGGTTGCTGCGCCAAGGCTAGACGCGTTGCACTACGAAGGTTGTCCAACTTATCGAGGTGCAGCTAGGATTACTGGTTTCCTTGAGTCGATAGGACGTCCGCTTCTGGGATTCCAGAGGTTCACTCCCGATCGTCTTCTTGATCACGGTGACTTTCTGGACATTTGGCAGGGTGTGACTGTCATCCACCTTCCCGGTCACACAGCAGGTCATTCGGGTTTTTATTGCGAGCACCGCAAGTTGCTCTTCTGTTCTGATCTGTTTGCCAGCTACGGGTGTTTCTCACATTTGCCGCCTGCGATTTTCAACGACGATGGGACGGAGATTCCCAAGAGCGTAGCCAGGGCCCTTGAGCTTGATTTGGTCGGCATCCTGCCAAACCATTGTGACCCTTCGTCGCCTGAGGTTCATCTGGAGCGCCTCGTCGAACTTAACCGCAAATACCAAGAGGCACAACAAGACGCTCCATCCAACGGCGGGTAACGCTCCTGTTTGAATTCGTTCTTCCTGCCCCGCCGTGGATGAGCTAGACGTTGCTATAGGATGGATTCCGCCCTAATGACGCTGATTTCCCGCGGCAGGTAGCAGCTTTTATTGCCTCGGTTCGTCTTCTTCGTCGATGGTGTGGGTGAGGATGAACTGGAGGTCGTCGAGGCCGAGGTTGGAGGCGAAGCCTTCGTCGCCGAGCACGTTGGTGACGAGCTGGGTTTTCTGGTGCTGGAGGATGCGGATCTTTTCCTCGACGGTGTCGCGGGTGAGCAGGCGGTAGGCGATGACTTTGTTTTTCTGGCCGATGCGGTGGGTGCGGTCGATGGCTTGGTTTTCGACGGCGGGGTTCCACCATGGGTCGTAGAGGATGACGTAGGAGGCGGAGGTGAGATTGAGGCCGGCACCGCCGGCCTTGAGGGAGAGCATGAAGACGGAGGGGTCTTTGGTGGTCTGGAAGCGCTCGATTTCGCCTTTGCGGTCCTTGGTCTGGCCGGTGAGGTAGTTGTAGGGGCGGCTGCTGAGTTCGAGGCGGGCCTTGATGAGGTCGAGCATCGAGACGAACTGCGAGAAGACCAAAACCTTGTGGCCTTCCTCGTGGAGCTGATCGAGCAGATAGAACAGCGATTCCATTTTCGCGGATTCGTCTTTGAGGTACTTGGCGTCGATGAGGCCGGGGTGGCAGCAAATTTGCCGAAGGCGCATGAGGCCTTGGAGGATGGCGAAGGAGTTTTTCTTCACCGCCTCGTCGGAATCGAGTCCTAACAGTGCCTTCTGGATGCGCTTGAGTTCGTTTTTATAAAGCTCTAACTGGATGCCTTCCATCTTGGAGTAAACTTCCTCTTCGGTCCGTGGTGGCAGATCTTGGGCGACTTGCAGCTTGGTGCGGCGGAGCAGGAATGGGCGGAGGCGGGAGGCGAGGCGGCTCTGGCTGAGTGGGTCCTTGCGCTTGTCGAAGCGTTTCTTGAAGTAAGCGCGGCTGCCGAGGACGCCGGGCATGGCGAAGGCCATGAGCGACCACATGTCGAGCAGGCGGTTTTCGATCGGCGTGCCGGTTAGCACCAAGCGGTTTTGCGAATCCAGCTCGCGGGCGCACTTGGCGGCCTTGGAGTCTGGGTTCTTGATTTGCTGACCTTCGTCAAGGATGGTGGTGAGCCATTTGATGCCGTTGAGTTCCTCGCCACAGACGCGGAGCTGGGCGTAGTTGAGGACGAGGATGTCGATGTTGTTCTGGATGTGCGCAACATCGATGTCGTCGCGATTCTTGAGGATCTTGACGCGCAGCTCAGGGGTGAATTTCCCGGCTTCGCTGAACCAGACATCCAACACGGACTTGGGACAAACGACGAGGGCTGGCTTTTTCATGCCGCCGGTTTTGCGGTGTTCCTCAAACAACCACAGCAGATAGCAGAGCGATTGAATGGTTTTGCCGAGGCCCATGTCATCGGCGAGGATGCCGCCAAAGTTGTTGACGGAGAGGTAGGCGAGGAAGCGATAACCATCAACCTGATAGGGGCGGAGGGTGGCATTGAGGGCTTCCGGGACCTCGGGAGTGACTTCAAGTTGGATGTCACCGGCACGGTTTTTGATGCGCTCCCAGGCTTTGGGATCGAAGACCTCGGCGGCCTTGGGATCGGAGAGTTGGAGGGCGTGCATGCGGTGGGTCTCGCCGGAGAGATCGAAGGGATCGAGGCCGAGACGGGTGACGGCTTCGCGCTGGTCGGCGTCGAGCTTGATTTCGAGCCGCATCCAAGTGCCATCCTCCATGCGGACGTACCCACCACGGGCGGCGACGAGCTGGCGGATCTGGGCTTTGGAGAGATTCGCGCCTTGCACGTCGATGACGATGCGGAGGTCGAACCAGTCGATGTCTTGGCCGACGACTTCAAATCTGACGGCAGCGGTGACGGGATCGGCGAGGATGGATTTTAGGCGGAGGTCGATGTCGAGTTCGATGTTCTCGGGCATCGCCTTGATCCACTCGGCGAATTTTTCGGGAAACTGCTTGGTGATGCGGGATTTGAAGGCGAGCAGTTTTTCATCGTAGCTGAGGCCCATTTCATCGAGGATGGCGGGGACGGGATAGAGATCCTCGCGGGCGAAGCGGAGGAGTTGTTTGCCCTTGACGGGGAGTTGCTCGGCGAGTTCCCAGCCTTCCTTGGTCAGACGCTCGGTGCGGCGGCCTTTGGTTTCGATGGCGTTCACGTCGATGACGAGGTGCTCGGTCTCGGCGGCGGTGAGGCCAGCGATGAGCTTCATTTCGAAACGCGGCTTGAGTTCAAGATCGACGACGCGTTTCTTGAGCGACTCGGGGAGGGCCGCGCCGATTTTGCGGAGGAATTCCACGCCTTCGAGCGAGTCGATGACGCGCGTCGGGATGAGATAGCGCGGCATCACGTCGGTTTCCTCCAACCAGCGTGGCGGGCCGGGGAAAACAGTTTCGTCGGACTGATAGAGTTCCTTGCGGCCGGGCAGGAGACGGACCGAGTGGGAGACATTTTCCCCGGATGCGGTGACGAGTTGGAGAGCGAAGCTTTTAGAATCGTAAGGCTCGTCCTCGCAGACCCAGGAGAGGCGCTCATCGGAAACCTTGAACGGGCGCTCGTCGAGGTTGACGATGTAGCCGATCAGGGCGGGCTGGCGGAAAACGCGGTTCATGAACCGGCAGCATTCTTCTTGGTCGAAGTCGAGGGTGGTGTCGCCGTATTTCCGATAGAAAGCGAGGTAGTGTTCCCACAGCGTCTGGCTGGAGGCGTCCATCAGCAGGGCGGCCTCGTGGTGGAGGGTGACATATTGCTCGATCTCGTTCTTTTCACGGAGCTGGACCCAGACGGCGGCCTTTTCCTCGCGGACTTCGATGCGGGCCTCGTTGATCGTGGCGACGAGGCGGAAGGCGACATTGAGCGGTGCCTCCTGGGGCGGGCGTTCGTTGACTTGCTCGATGCGCTCATACCATGAGGCGACTTCGCGTTCCTGCTCCCAGTCCGCCATTTTTTTCTGCACATGACCGAGATCCGTGATCACGCTCATGAACTCGGGGTAGGGGAGTTTCTTTTTGTAAAAGGCGTAGGCGATGTAGTTCCAGAACTCCAGGATGTCACCGGGCGGGATGGGCCACAGCTCTAACGGCTCGTAGGTGGTGAGCTCCCAACGCGGGGTGATGCGGACCATGTCGTGGTCGTGAAGTTCTCCCTCGATGACGTAGCGGCGGTAGCGCTTTTCGATTTTCGTGACGAAATCCGCCTCCTTGTCGTCCAACTCGCGGCCGAGTTTTTCCTCGATGATGTCGAGCACCGGCGTGTCGTCGAACTCATTGGGTGACTCCGGCAGATCCTCGCCGCGGTGCATCCGCTCCATCATGGTGGCATACTGGCAGGCCCCGGCGATGAGTTCGTCTTCTGCGGTGCAGGAGCCGAACCAGCGATTGCCCTGGAGGCGGAGGCTGGTGCGGAAGATGCCGGTTTCGTCCTCGACCCGGCCTTGGATGAAGAGGTGGTTGCCGAAAATTTGGGTAACAGCACCGTCTTTTTGCAGCATTTCCCCGCGTTTCCTGGCCTCTTCGGGAAAGCTATTGAGGAAATTGAGAGTCGCTCGATCTGGATTCATCGCGTCTTTAGTTGAAAAAATTTACCCGGAGTTCTCGCACAAGGCAGCCTGCCAAGCAACGCAACGCCGGGAAGCGAGTTTAAGCCACGAAATTGAAATCACGCAATAAAAACCTTAGGGGAAAGTCGTACTCTGGTTGAGGACGTGGACCCGACCCGCGCCAAGCCCCCGGAAATCATAGGCACGGCGCAGGGTTTCACCGAGATAATCCTTGGCGATTTTCACCGCGCGGGGAAGCGTTTCGCCACAGGCCAAGGCGGCGGCGATCGCGGCGGACAAGGTGCAGCCAGTCCCGTGCGAACCGGCGGTGACGATGCGCGCCGCAGTAAATCGATGGACCCTGCCGCCATCGACTAACACATCCACACACTCATCGCCAGAGAGATGGCCGCCTTTGAGCAACACCGCTGTCCCAAAAGCCTCGGCCAGCCGCCGGCCCGCCGATTCCTGCGAATCTTCGTTAGGCTCTGGCTCGCCTAACAAAGCCCCTGCTTCGGGCAGGTTCGGCGTGATGACGCGGGCCAGCGGCAACAGATACTCGCGATAAGCCGCCAGCGCGTCAGTGGATAACAGCGGCGTGCCAGCAGAAGCGATCATCACCGGATCGACCACCAAGGGGATCTGCGGGTAGTTGCGCAAAATTTCCGCCACCGCCCTAACATGCGCGGCGGAAACCAGCATCCCGGTTTTCACTGCGGCCACCGGGAAACTCTCCAGCAGGAGGGAGATTTGATCACACACGACGGCCACCGGGACCGGATGCACCGCGCGGACGATGTTTGCCGTTTCAGAAACTACGCAGGTCACCGCTGTTAGCCCATGGACGCGGAAGTGCTGGAACGTTTTCAAGTCCGCTTGGATTCCCGCCCCCGCCGAGCAGTCCGAGCCGGCAATGGTGAGCACTACGGGAATCGCATGAGTCATGCCCTGTGATAGCCCCTGGCCCGCCCACGGCAATCTTCTTTCTACCGCCGCCTGGCGCAAAGATTTCCCACAATGAAACGCTGAAAAACTAGCCAACCCCGTTTCTCCCGTACACGTTTCTCCCACCAACCCACTGCCATCCATGCGCATTCTCCTCACCACTTGCTCCTACCAAGACACCCCCGGCCCGCACCACGATCTGATGAACTCCCAAGGCTGGGAAATCGTTCGCGAACGCGGACCACTGACCGAAGCTCGTATGCTGGAACTCGCTGGCGACTTCGATGCCTTCCTCTGCGGTGACGATGCGATCACGCGCGCGGTCATCGAGAAATCCTTGCCGCGCCTGAAGATCATTTCCAAATACGGCATCGGGCTGGATAAAATCGATCTCCCGGCCACGCAGGAACTTAAAATCCCGGTGCTGTTCACGCCCGGAGTGAATCACACGACGGTCGCGGAGCACACCTTCGGGTTGTTGATCGGCATCACCAAACACATCGTCACGACTGCCGCCGCCGCCCGCCAAGGGGAATGGCTGCGCCTCACGGGACATGAGATTTTCGACAAGACCATCGGCATCGTCGGGCTCGGACGGATCGGCAAGGAAGTGGCGATTCGCGCGCGGGCCTTCGGGATGAAGGTCATTGCCTGCGATCCATACTGGGATGCCGAGTTCGCCGCCGCGCACGAGGTGACTCATTGCGCGACGATGGACGAGGTGCTGACTCAATCCGATGTCGTCTCCCTGCATTGTTTTCTATCCGATGAAACACGCGGCCTGATCCGTGCCTCCACCATCGCGCGGATGAAGGATGGCGTGATTATTCTCAACTGCGCCCGCGGCGAAATCGTCGAGACGGCGGACATGGCTGCGGCATTGCACAGCGGGAAAATCGGTGGCTACGGCACGGACGTGCTGGATGTGGAGCCGCCGCCTGCGGACCATGTTTTGCTGAGTGCGCCGAATTGCGTCGTCACCCCGCACATTGGCTCGCGGACTTATGAGAGCGTGCCCCGGCAGGCGATGAAGTCGCTGACAAATCTCATCAACGCACTCAAAGGCGAAGGCCCGTGCAACTGCGCGAACGGAGTGATCTGACCCGGCGGCGGGTGAAATTTCAACGCCTAACCGGAGCCTCGATGATCCCTTCCGCCGTCTCCTGCTTGAGGCGAAGCTGGCCGCAGGCGGCGTCGATGTCGTGGCCTTTTTCGAGCCGCAGATTCGCGGTGACGCCGGCGTTTTGCAGCACTTGTTGAAAGGCGCGGCAGTGATTGTTAGGTGGACGATTCCATTCGAGACCCTCGACGGTGTTGTAGGGAATGAGGTTCACCTTTGCTCCCAATCGTCTGGCATGGCGAGCGAGAATGGCGGCTTGTTCTAACGAGTCGTTCACGTCCTGAATGAGGATGTATTCGAGCGTTAGCTTCTGGGTTTTCTTGGCGTTCCAGAAATCCAGTGCGGCGAACAAATCCGCCACCGGCCATTTCTTATTGATCGGCATGATCTGCTCACGCACTTCGTCGGTCGCACCGTGGAGGGAAATCGCCAGGCGGATCTGCTGCGGGTGTTCGGCGAGTTTCTTGATTTGTGGCACCAGACCGGAGGTGGAAATCGTGAGGTGGCGCGCGCCGAGGTGAAGTGTTTTTTCCCCGGTGATGAGGGTGATCGCTTCTAGCAGATTATCGAGATTTGCCAGCGGCTCGCCCATGCCCATGAAGACCAGCGAATCCACGCGCTCGCCGGAAAGCTGCTCGGCTGCTAGAACTTGTCCGGCGATTTCCGCGGCATCGAGATTTCGGGTGAACCCCGCGAGGCCGGAGGCGCAGAATTTGCAACCGTAAGCACAGCCGACTTGTGAGGAAACACAGAGCGTCCGGCGGTCGGATTTCTCGCCGTAAAGCGCGGGGTTCGCCGGGATGAGCACGCTTTCCACGTAACGGCCATCGTGCAGGCGGAAGAGAAATTTGCGCGTGGTATCGGCGGAGCCTTGAGTGGTACTGTGTTCGAGGGCGGTTAGGCGGAAGGATTCGGCCAATTTCGCCCGCAGGACAGCGGGTAGATTGGTCATCGCGTCGTAGGAGGTGACCTTTTTTTTCCAAACCCACTCAAGGATCTGTGCGGTGCGAAAAGCAGGCTCGCCCACGTCCTTCAACCAAGTGGCGAGGGCTTCGGCAGATTGGCCGGTGAGAGCGGGGAGGGTCATAACGAGGGCGGACACTACTGTCCGCCGATGTTGATTTGTCAATCTCCGGAAATCGGTTGGACACGCACAACTGGGCGATGACGGATTGTTTAACTTTCAAGTTTGAGGATATTTTTCTGAGAAACATCATGCAGCTGTTAATGAGAAAACAAAGTCGCTTATTGCACGGCGGAAGGCGTCGTTTTCGACGAACTGTTTGTAAACCTGGGTGTCATCCTTGAGGAGGGTGAGCATCACCTTGGCGAGTGCCTTGTCATGTTCGATGCGTGCAGCTCCGGGGGTGTTTTCGCGGGCATTGCGGAAAGCCTCGTTTTCGGCTACGAGCGGAGCGATCTCGTCCTTGATGCGGGTGAAGATCCGGTCGGCGTCTTGGAAGAGTGTGCCGAACTGCTCGTTGAAGGCTTTCAGGATGTTGCTGAGTTGATCGAGTTCCGGCTCGGGCTTGTGACCGCCACCCTCAACCGGCATTGGATCGATTTCGGCATCGTCGTCGGCGGAGGCTATCTGGATCGCTTGCTTTTTCTCCACGCGGTAGTTGTGCATGTCGATGGATTCGAGAATGCCTTTCGATAGATTCTCTTCTTTTGGCGCGGGAAGTTTTGGAATGAGTAGGTTGAGTAGGATAGAAAGCTTCTCCCACTCTCGGTTTCCATAGGGCAGGATGGAACCGAGGAAATCATAGGCGCGAGTGAAGACCTTGGCCTTGCTCTTGAAATCCACCTGGCCGTCCTCGTCGAGGTGTTCGAGGTAGGTGGCGACGCAGACATCGAGGATTGGATCTAGCTTTTCACGGCTGGCCCCGGCGAGGAAGAGATCCACGATCCCGTCGGTCTGGTCTTGTGAATAAACCTGATGGGCATCGAGAGCGAGTTTGAGATCGTGGAGCTTGTTAGGGTCCGTCTCTTCGCTGAGGATCGTGGTGCGGTAGTAATCCGAAAACGCCTGGGTGACTGTCTCGCTGTTGTTCTGGAAATCGAGTACGAAGACATCGCGCTTCTCTGGATGGGCTCGGTTGAGGCGGGAGAGTGTCTGCACCGCCTTGATGCCTGATAGAACCTTGTCCACATACATCGTGTGAAGCAGCGGTTCGTCGTAGCCAGTCTGGAATTTGTCGGCGCAAATCAAGAACCGATAGGGATCTTCCTACACCTTGTCTGCGATGTCATTGCTGGCGAACCCGTTGAGCGAGGCTTCAGTGACTTTCTCTCCCTTGAAATCGAACTCACCGGAAAACGCAACGATGGCCTGATAGGGACTTTTTCGTTCAACCAGGTAGGCCTTGAACCCGAAAACCGAAGTTGAATAAGGCATCGTTTGGCTACAGGCCATGTGGTAGAAGGCTTGTGTCGAATAACCGCACACCACACCCCTTCACCAAACGATGCAAAGTTCTTGTAATCCCATCTTCCCCGGACGGCAAGTCCG